>CAJQOV010000104.1 GCA_905480065.1 uncultured Gammaproteobacteria bacterium
GTAGGGTGCACGCACACGAATCGCCTCACCCTCCTGGCTGGCCACGCAGCCACCCACACCGATCACCAGGCCGGGACGGCGCTGCTTGAGTTCCTTCCAGCGACCCAGCTCGGAAAATACCTTTTCCTGTGCTTTTTCACGGATCGAGCAGGTATTGAGCAGCAGCACGTCCGCCTGCAGCGGATCCTGCGTCAGCTGCATATGATGGGAATCCACCAGCACGTCCGCCATGCGCGCGGAGTCGTACTCGTTCATCTGGCAACCGTGGGTCTTGATATACAGCTTGTGGGTCATGTGCCCAATATAACTGATTCGGCGCCGCGCACGCCACGCCAAACCGTCGGGGCCCGGGGTTGCGCGCGTTGTTTTGGTACGCCGGGCGGATGAAAGGAGGGAGTCGGCCGGTAAGCCGGGTTCTGTCGTGGACAGTCATTCATCTGGGCGCTGCGTCACCGCAGGCCTCAAGCAACCTACCCGGGAACCGTACGGGCCGCACGATCGTTCCCCTATTTGGTCTTGCTCCAGGTGGGGTTTACCCTGCCACGCCTGTTACCAGGCGCGCGGTGCGCTCTTACCGCACCATTTCACCCTTACCTGCGCGCTCGCAAGCGCAGCAGGCGGTATATTTTCTGTGGCACTAGCCATGGACTCGCGTCCTCCAGGAATTACCTGGCACCTTGCCCTGTGGAGCCCGGACTTTCCTCCCCGCTTGCGCGGCGCGACTGTCTGGCCGACTCCCGCGTCAAGTATAGGCCATAGCCCGGCGCATGGCCGGGAAAGTTTTCGCGCCTGTGTCGAGGCGGGGTGCAACACATGACAGCCGTGTTCACAAGGCATATACGGCATACCCGGTTCGGCTTGCGCCCTGCGCGATAGCGGTTTTGTTGTCGGGATGACGGTCCCCGCTGACTCAAAACGCAGGCGTCAACTGCACTGCGACGACCAATGTCCCCAACAATCAGCAAAAAACGCATGCCGGACCTCCCGTCACGCTGGCGCATGGCGATGCAAACGGTATAACGGTATAATGACTTTCCCTGAAGCAGAACAGTGGCCGCGCACTGGCGTGGCTTTTTTGTGGACATGCGCAAAGACTCTTCTCCCCTATTCGAACAATCCGGTGACAAGGAATTGCGCAGCCGGGTACGGCTGTTTGGCGATCTGCTGGGCGAGGTACTGCGCGAACATGCCGGCGAGGATATCCTCGCCACGGTGGAATCCCTGCGCAAGGGCTATATCCGCCTGCGCCGCGAGGAAAATCTGCGCCTGCGCGCACGCCTGACACAGGAAATCAGTGACCTTGACCCGAAAGTCCTGACCGATGTCATCCGCGCCTTCAATCTTTATTTCAGCCTGGTCAATATCGCCGAGGAAGCCTTCCAGCACCGCCAGCGCCGCAAACAGGCACGCAAGTATGGCCTGCTCTGGATCGGTTCATTTCAGCGCACCCTGCAGGATTTCCATGCCAGTGGCATTGGCCCGGAACAGTTGCAGGATTTGCTCAACCAGTCGCTCTACCTGCCGGTATTCACTGCGCACCCGACCGAGGCCATCCGGCGCACCGTGATGGCCTCCTTGCGCCGCATCTTCCTGACCAGTGAAAAACTCGACGACATGCGCCTCGGCAAGGAAGACCGTGAGGCCGCCCAGCAACATCTCAAACAACAGATCCAGGTACTCTGGAAAACCGATGAGGTGCGCCTGCACAAGCCGGCGGTCGAGGATGAAATCCGCAACGGTCTGTACTACTTTCGCGAGAGCCTGTTTACGGCCATCCCGAAAACCTACCGTTACCTGGAAAAGGCCATGCATCATATCTACGGCGGGCGTAGCAACGCCGTTCAGGTGAAAGTACCGGGCGGCCTGATCCGCTTCGGCTCCTGGATCGGTGGTGATCGCGACGGCAACCCGTTCGTAAAACCGGGCACCACCGCACTGGCACTGCGCCTGCAAATGCGCGAGATACTGGATACCTACCTGCAGCAAACCGCCGAACTGGGCTTGCGCCTCACCCATTCCGCCCACCTGTGCCGCTTCGCGCCTGCCTTTATGTACAGCCTGGAGCAGGAAGCGGAACGTTTCAGCCTGGCAGCGCATGAATTCCCCGAGGGCTATCGTCACGAATTGTACCGGCGCAAGATTTTCATCATGCGCCACCGGCTGCGCCGCAACCTGGAAACCATCGACGCACGCATGGCGCAACCCGATACCACGTTCCCGAATGATCCCGCCGCCTACCGCAACGAGCAGGAGTTTCTGGATGACCTGCTGCTGATTCGCGATTCGCTGGTGGCCAGCGGCGATGGCGACGTCGCCAACGCCGAGCTGCAGGATCTGATCCGGCTGGTAGAGACGTTCGGTTTCTACCTGATGCATCTCGACGTCCGGCAGGAATCGACGCGTCATAGCGCTGCAGTCAGCGCTCTGTTCAGGCAACTGCCAGGCGCGCCCGATTACACGGCGCTGGACGAAGCGGCCCGGCAACAGGCGCTGAGCGCCATGCTGCTGCAAGCGCCGCCCGCGATCGACCGTGAATCACTGGACGAGGCAACCCGCGAAACACTGGAAGTGTTCGATGTCATGCGTGATATGCAGCACGAAATCAGCAGCCAGGCATTTGGCAACTACATCATTTCCATGACCCACACGGCCAGTCACATTCTTGAGGTCATGTGGCTGGCGTGGCTGTGCGGACTGGCCGGGCTGCGCGACGGCAACTGCTTCTGCAACATCCGCATCGGCCCGCTGTTTGAAACCATTCACGACCTGGAACATATCGAGGTGGTGCTGTCGGAACTGCTGGGCAACGAAACCTACCGCGCGCTGCTCAACCAGTCCGGGCATTGCCAGGAAATCATGCTGGGATACTCCGACTCCTGCAAGGATGGCGGGATCCTTGCCTCCAACTGGAATCTCTACGAGGCGCAGAAAAAGATCATCGCGATTTGCGACCACTACGGCATCCGGGTGCGGCTGTTCCACGGTCGCGGCGGCACCATCGGGCGTGGCGGCGGACCAACCCACGAGGCGATCCTGTCACAGCCGCCCGGTACGGTGCATGGCCAGATCAAGTTCACCGAACAGGGCGAGGTATTGCGCTACAAGTACAGTAACGCCGAAACCGCGGTGTACGAACTGTCGATGGGAATTACCGGCCTGCTCAAGGCCAGCACCGGCCTGATCCAGCCGGTGGTCGAGGACCGCCGCGATTACATGGGTATCATGGACGAACTCACCGCGATCGGTGAACACTGTTACCGCGACCTGATCGACAACACGCCAGGCCTGTTCGACTATTTCTACGAGGTCACCCCGGTCAGCGAAATCGGCCTGATGAATATCGGTTCGCGTCCGTCTCACCGCAAGCAACTGGACCGCTCCAAGAACTCGATTCGCGCCATACCCTGGGTATTCGGCTGGGCCCAGTCACGGCATACCCTGCCTGCCTGGTACGGCCTGGGCAGCGCGCTGCAAACCTGGCGCAACGATGACCCGGTACGGCTTGCCCGCTTGCAGGAAATGTACCGTGACTGGCCGTTCTTCCGTGCCCTGCTGAGCAATATCCAGATGGCGCTGTTCAAGGGCGAGATGAATATTGCGCACGAGTACACCCGGCTGGCGGGTGACCAGGAACTGGCCCAGCGCATCTTCCAGAAGATCCGCACGGAATACCAGCGCACCATTCAGCAGGTGCTGCAAGTCAGCGGCGCACACCAGCTGCTGGAGGAAAATCCGGTGCTTGGCCTGTCGCTGTACCGGCGTAATCCCTACCTCGATCCACTCAACAATATCCAGATCACCCTGTTATCGCGCTACCGCGACAACAGCCAGGCGGCGAGTGCACGCGAGCAGTGGTTGCACCCCCTGCTGCGCTCCATCAATGCCATTGCCAGCGGCATGCGCAATACCGGGTAGAACGGATCACCCTGATCGCGGCGGTTGGGTTATAGTAGGCAGCAGCACGGTCAAACGGCAGGATACGCCAGCATATGGATAAACGGCTCGCCCTGGTTGTCGATGACTCGCGAACGGCGCGCGAAACCCTGCAGCGCATGCTGGAGAAACACCAGCTGGCGGTTGCCACGCTGGACTCCGCACCGGCCGCGCTGGATTACCTGAAACAGCACACCCCGGACGTGATCTTCATGGATCACATGATGCCGGGCATGGACGGGTTCCAGGCCGTTGAGGCCATCAAGGGGAATCCGGACACCGCCACCATCCCGATCATGATGTACACCTCCAAGGAAGGAGACCTGTATGTCAGCCAGGCACGTGCACTCGGCGCCATGGGCATCCTGCCCAAACAGGTCCAGCCGGCCGAATTGTTCGAGGTACTCAACAAGCTCGGACTGGTCCGGGAACGGCGCAGCAAGTCGACGGCGGAAAACCGCTTCGTACTGATCGATCCGCCGCAGGAAGTGGCGCTCTCGGCCGCCCGTGAGCAAATCACGGCAATTGCCGACCAGGCAGCCCGCGCGGTGCAGGCGCAGCACCCGGCAGCGGGGCAGCTTGCCGAACAGCTGGAAAGGTATCACCTGGAAATGCTGGAAAACCTGCACGAGCTGCGGAGCACGCTGGCACAACCAGTGAACAAACGACCGGCATCCGAATGGCTGACAGCATTGCTGATCGTGGCGCTCATGCTGGTGCCATTGCTGTGGATCTTCCAGCAGGGTGAATCGACGCGCGGCGACCTGGACCAGGCAAACCGGCGCATCGCACAGCTGCTCGCCGAGGAACGGCAGCAGGTTACCAGCAAGGACTCGGAGAGTGCGGCACTGCGCGAGCAACTGCAGCATCGCGACAACAATGCCCGGGCAAGGTCCGCACTGGTCTATGACAGCATTGCCTGGGGCATCAACCAGGGCAGCGCCTATGACATGGACCAGGAAACCTTTGGTGACGCGCGGTTGGCTATGCTGCAGGATCTGGCCAGCCGGTTACACGCACTTGGCTTCCACGGCATCGTGCAACTGGAATCCCACCTTGGCGAGTTCTGCCTGTCCGCCAGCAACAGCGACGGCCTGGAACTGGCTGCCCCGGACACCCCGGTCACCGAATGCGCCATGATCGGGCATCCCCAGCAGCAGTTACCCGGCGCCGGCGAACGTCAATCCATCGCGTTTGCGAATTTCATGGCCACCTCGCCATTGATTGGCCGCGGCGAAATTCGTATCGAAATTGAGCCCTACCTGTTCAGCCGTCCGCGCATCGACTACCCGCCACGGCAGAGTGACGTCACCGCACAGGACTGGAACCGCATTGCCGCGGCCAATAACCGGGTTGAGGTCAGGCTGCTGCCGGATGCGGAATAGCCGCGCCGCACCACCCCAGCGCTGACCCGGGCATCGCCCTCCGCAGCAACCGCTCAGGGCGCTGTCGCGCCTGCTGCCGGTTGCGTGGCAGCCAGCAGCCGCGGCCAGGTCAGCAAGCTGTAGGGCATCGAGGCCGGATCGTCTGCCTGCTGCGCCGCCGCCCAGCGCGCGGTGCGGATTGCCATGTTGCGGTACTTTGCCTCACCACTCACCCGCGCCAGGTCCGGGAGCACATGCAGCAGGATGCTGTTTACTGACGGGACCACATCATCCTGGATCGGCCGCGCGCGCCGCCACAGCGCCGAGTCGTCTGTCGTGCTGCAGAAAGCGCCCTGCTGCGCATCGTAGAAATGCTCTATCAGGTAGTCTGCCAGCCGCCGCGCATGCAATGACCAGCGCTGTTCACCGCTCGCAGCATGCAGTGCGAGCAGCCCCTCGGCCAGTGCCGCATAATCCTCGGCAAAGCCCGCCACGCCGCGCACACCCCGACGCCAGTCCCGATACAGCACCCCGCTGTCGCTGTCGTACAGTCGCTCCAGCACAAAACCCGCCGCCTGTCGTGCCGCATCCAGGTAGCGTGGCTCGCCGAGTTCCCTGCCCGCCTGCGCCAGCGCGGTGACCAGGTAGCCGTTCCAGGCACTGACCACCTTGTCGTCGACCGGTACCGCTGGCCGGGCAGCACGCGCCCTGCGTAACTGCTGGTCAGACTCCCGGTTGCGCTGGTGCACGATGGCAGCATCCACTGCGAAGCGTTCTGCCTGGGCCGGTTCATCCAGTGCCAGCCACACTACATTGCGCCCCTGCATTTCATCACGCGGATCACTGATGGCATTGCCAGTTGGCTGGATGCCATAACGCGCCTGTGTCCAGGCACGCAGCGCCGGGTCCGGAATGGCACGTTCCAGTTGCGCTACCGTCCAGGTATAGCCGGCACCCTCCTGCAGTTCGCCGCCCGCATCTGCCCGGCTGTCTGCACTCAGTGCCGAGTGGAAGCCACCCTGCGCATCGCGCAACCCGGAAAGGGTGAAATCCAGGGTAGCGCGCACGCATTGTTCATAGGCCGGCAGCCGCTGCTGTTGCCAGGCCGCCAGGCAGACGCGCGCCATCATGGCCTGGTCGTACAACATTTTCTCGAAGTGCGGAACGCGCCAGGCAAAGTCGGTGGCGTAACGATGGAAACCGCCCCCGAGTCGATCGTGGATGCCGCCGGCCAGGATATGATCCAGCGTGCTCAGGGCCATCGACACGCTGCGTGGTTCGCTGTCGCCCAGCAGAAACAACAGCCGGGTCGGCTCGGGGAATTTCGGGGCCGGGCCGAAGCCACCCTGCAACTCGTCGAAACTGGCGGCATAGGCGGTGCGTGCCTTCACCACGGGTTGCATGTCGAGCTGTGCCACCGGCGTCACCGGTCGCTGCAGTGCCCGTAGTCCGTGCACGGCTTGCTGCGCAGTCTTGCGGATGCCCGGCTCATCCTGCTCCCAGAGTCCGGCGATGCGCGTCAGCAGGGTAGCGAAACCGGTGTAGCCCGGTATATCCCTGGGCGGAAAGTAGCTTCCGGCAAAAAACGGCATGCCATCCGGCGTAGCCCAGACCGACATGGGCCAGCCACCCTGCCGGCGCGTCAGCAGCAGGTATTCCATGTAGGCATCATCCAGGTCGGGACGCTGTTCGCGATCGACCTTGATGGCGACGAAATACCGGTTCAACAGTGCGGCGATCTCCGGGTTCTCGAAAGATTCGCGTGCCATCACGTGGCACCAGTGACAGGTGAAATAACCGATGGAAATGAACAGCGGGCGGTTCTCGCGGCGTGCCTTGTCAAACGCCGCCTCTCCCCAGGGATACCATTGCACCGGGTTACCCGCGTGCAGTTGCAGGTAGGGACTGGACTGTCCCGCCAGTCGCCAACCGCCGGTCTCGGCAGCTGGCAGCTGCACCGCAAGCAGCGCCAGCAACAGCACTGTAAACTTCATTATCGTGTGAGATGCGCGCATGCGGTTTGCCGGGTTGGCCAGGTCGTCAACCATGCGGGTGATGGACCGGTTTCGCAAGCGCAGCGCTTGTGGCCCGGTGACGCGCAGATGATTTTTTGCCCCTGCCGGCGTGCAGCGATCGGCGCCTGCCAGGCGCTCTCCGCCCTCATCGCGCCGCTTCGCAGCGCCCGAAAAGCAACACTGATCTGGATTAATATTATATTTATTAACAAATAGTTATGAATACTACCTGGAAACATTGAAAGCATAATGCTTGCGCACCGGAACCCGGATATCCCAGCTGCAGGACAAGCCGGCGGCAAAGGTGACGTAATCACCCGCTGCGAGCTGAACCGGGGTTCCGCCACGCGGCGTGACGGTTACCTCGCCAGCCAGCAGGTAGCAGGATTCCTCCTCGTCGTAGCTCCAGGCAAACCGCGACACTTCCTTTTCCCAGATCGGCCAGTCGAACACCCCGCACTCCTCCAGCTCCTCCTGCGACAATCCCCGCTCTACGGTAATCATGCCTGCTCCTGTTGCGTGGGTCAGTGCCGGAACCACAGGTTGACGAGTATGCTTATTACAATACTGACGATAATCATCGAAGTGACCGGGATGAACAAACTGCCATGTTCTCCTTCCCGGCGGATGTCGCCGGGAAGATGGCCAAACCAGCTGAACAGTCCCGGCGCAACCAGCAGCAACAGGCCAACCACCAGCAACAGCAACCCTGCGTAGATCAGTGCCCTTGCCATGGTGCTGCTGCTAGCCGATGGCCTGCAGATAACTGTGCAGGTGAAAGCGCCCGAACCATGCGCTATCCCAGGACTGGTCGGTCAACAGGTCATAACATTCCGGTCGCATCTCGTATACCCAGGCCGCGCAGGGACGCTCCTGCGCGTCGCTGACCACCACGCGCGTGCGCTGGTAGAAGTCACTCTCGAACTGGTCCAGCCGACCCAGCTGCAACTGGCCCAGCCCGGTGTACAGCACACCTTTGGTACTGGCACCCGGCGCCGGCAGGATGCCGGGAAACAGCCGGTCACGCACCGTGTAGCAAACGTAATTGTCCAGTACGGCAGGAACAGCGCCATAATGGCTGCCACTGACCCGCTCCATCACCGCGGGAAACTGCAGGGTACCGTAACAAAACAGGCGCATTCCCCTTCACCCCCGGTTACTGAGCATAACGGTCCATGCGCAACACGGTGCGCGCGTTGGCGCTGGTCTGTGCGGCAATCTCCGCCTCCGGCAGCATACGCAACTGCGCCAGTGCCGCCAGGCAGTACGGCAGGTATTCGGGACTGTTACGCTCCCCGCGGTGCTGCGCAACGGTCATGTCCGGGGCATCGGTTTCCAGCACGATATCCTCCAGCGGCAAGGCCTGCGCCAGTGCGCGCAACTTGCTGGAGCGCTCGAAGGTCAGCATACCGCCAAAGCCCAGCCGGAAGCCCAGCTCGCGATAGGCCGCAGCCTGCTGCAGGCTGCCATTGAAGGCGTGACAGATACCACCGACCACGCGAATGCGCCGCAGGGTGGACAGCACCACGTCGTGCGCCTTGCGCACGTGCAGGATGACCGGCAGGCCACAGCTGCGGGCAATCTCCAGTTGCGCCTCGAACAGGGTCTGTTGCCGCATGCGGTCCAGTCCTTCCACATAGTAATCCAGCCCGATCTCGCCGATTGCCAACAGGCGCTGCTCGCCGGCACGGTGTGCCAGTTGCGCGATAGCTGCGTCACGGTGTTGCGCGATATACACCGGGTGCAGTCCCAGCGCGGGGTACAGGTCCGCCGCCGACGCGCAGAACGACAGCAGGCCATCCCAGGTGTCTGCCAGCACGCCCGGCACCACGATAGCGGACACCCCGTTGGCGCGGGCACGCGCCAGCACCGCGTCGCGATCCGCGGCAAATTCCTCGACGTCGAGGTGGCAATGGGTGTCGATCAGTTCCATAAGCGGATTGTAAGCGTGCCACGCATTGTCGCCCAGCCGTTTTCTGGTATGTTGCCGGCATGCCCGAATCTACACCGGAAACCACCCGTTCCGTAACCGACCCGGAACGCCGCTTTGGCGGCATTCGCCGGCTGTACGGAAATGCCGCGCTGGAACGCTTCCGCAGCGCCCATATCTGCGTGCTGGGAATCGGCGGCGTCGGTTCCTGGGCGGCAGAGGCGCTGGCCCGGTCGGCCATCGGACAGCTCACGCTGGTGGACATGGACCACGTCGCCGAGTCCAACATCAATCGCCAGCTGCACGCATTGACCGGCACGCTGGGCATGGCCAAGGTGCAGGTGATGCGCGACAGGATCCTGCAAATCAACCCCGACTGCACGGTCAGCGCCATCGAGGACTTCGTCACCGTTGACAACCTCGACACACTGCTTTCCTGTCACTATGACTACATCATC
>CAJQOV010000105.1 GCA_905480065.1 uncultured Gammaproteobacteria bacterium
GTCACACCGCTGTTTTCGCTGAAGACGCCGATCGAGATTCGTCCGATGCCCGGCCTGCCGGTGATTCGCGACCTGGTGCTCGACATGAAACAGTTCTACCGTCAGTACCGTGCCGTCGATCCCTACCTGGTCAACAAGGACCCGGAACCGGAAGTGGAGCGCCTGCAGTCACCGGCGGACCGGGAAAAGCTCGATGGCCTGTATGAATGTATCCTGTGTGGCTGCTGTTCCACTTCCTGTCCCTCGTTCTGGTGGAATCCGGACAAGTTTCTCGGCCCGGCAGCACTGCTGCAGTCCTGGCGTTTCCTGGCGGACACCCGCGACCAGGCCACCGATGAACGCCTCGCCAACCTGGATGGACCGTTCAAGCTGTTTCGCTGCCACACCATCATGAACTGCGTCGAAGTCTGCCCGAAAGGACTCAACCCGACCCGTGCCATCGGCCGCATCAAGGAACTGATGCTCAAGCGCGCCACCTGATGAGCGACCGGATCAACACGGAGTTCAACCGCCTGAGCTGGCAATGCCGGCGTGGCATGCGTGAACTCGACGAATTACTCAAGACCTTCCTGGTGCGCCGTTTTGCCACACTCAACGAACAGGAACAGGGAACCTTCAACCGCCTGCTGGCGTACCCGGACAGCGTGTTGCTGGAGCTGCTGATGGGGCGCATGCAACCGGCTGACAGCGATGTTGCCAGACTTGTCGAATCAATACGCAACGCCGCTCAGGCTTGAGCCAGGCCGCTCCGTGCGGATGGGCGGCTGGCTGCTGGTCGCTCATGTCAGCGCCGCGCTGCTGTTACCGTGGCTGCCGCTCAATCCGTACCTGCAATTCGCCCTGGGGGCCGCGTTGCTGGTCAACCTGCTGCGGAGCTGGTGGCAGTACGTGTTACGCACCAGCCGGCACTCGGTATGCAGGTTTACCTGGCAACGGGGGCAGCGCTGCCGGGTACAACTGGCTGGCGGGGCAGAATTCGATGCAGAGCTCGGCACCCGGGCATTCGTGCAACCCTGGCTGGTGATCCTGCAGTACCGCATCAGTCGCTGGCGTTCGCACTACCTGCTGTTATTGCCGGACATGCTGGATGCGACGAGCTGGCGGCAACTGCGCGTGCGTCTGCGCATGGAATTGTCCAGCGCTCCTGTTTCGGAACGGTAACAGGCCGCGGCAGTGGCGACTGTCCTCCTGTGCGTCGTGCACATACAATCGGCATGATGAAAGGCACGCTGTTTTTGCTGTGTTTGCTGGCGCTGTTGGCGTGCACACAGGCGCCGGACCAGACAATCCGTTTCGGACTGGCCGGTGCGCCAGCCAGTCTCGATCCGCGCTTCGCCACGGATGCCACCTCCGCACGCGTGAACCGGCTGCTGTACCGTCGACTGGTCGATTTTGACGAGCAGGCCAGGCCGGTGCCGGCACTGGCGGACTGGCAGCAACTCGGGCCACTGCACTGGCGCTTTCATCTGCGGGCGCCGCGTGCGCCGTTCCATGACGGCACCGCACTGACTGCGCAGGACGTGGCTGCCACCTACCGCTCCATCCTGGCACCCGGCAGTGTGTCACCACAGGCGGGCACGCTGCGCCTGATCCGGGACATCGTGGTAGTGGATGACGACACGCTGGATTTCGAACTCACCCACGCCGATGCGCTGTTTCCGGGCTACCTGGTGATCGGCATCGTGCCGGCACATGCCATAGCCAGCGGCCATGCCCTGCACCGCGAGCCGATCGGCAGTGGTCCGTTTCGCTTCGGTGCCTGGCCGGATCCCGGCCGGCTGCTGCTGATCCGGATCGGCGACGGCCAGCAGGTCGAGTTCCAGCGTGTGGGCGATCCCACGGTACGCACCCTGAAACTGCTGCGCGGTGAACTGGACCTGGTGCAGAATGATTTGCCGGCCGAGCTGATCGGCTACCTGGAACGACAGCCTGGTATCCACTTGCTGCGCGCCCCGGGCAGTAATTTTGCCTACCTGGGATTCAACCTGCAGGATCCGGTTACGCGTGACCTGCGCGTACGCAAGGCCATTGCCCATGCCATCGACCGCGCTAGCATCGTGCAGCACGTGCTCGGCGGGGCGGCACGACCGGCTGCTGCCTTGCTGCCACCGGAACACTGGGCCGGTAATCCAGCGCTTGCCGCACCTGGCTATGATCCCGCGCTGGCCCGCCGGCTGCTGCAGGACGCCGGCTTCGACGCACGGCATCCCGTGGCGCTGGATTACAAGACCTCCACGGACCCGGTGCGGCTGCGAATTGCCACCATCATCCAGCAACAGCTGGCCGATGTCGGTGTGCAGATGAAGCTGAACAGCTACGACTGGGGCACCTTTTTCGGTGACATCAAGGCCGGGAAATTCCAGCTCTACAGCCTGATGTGGGTCGGCATCAAGACGCCGGACATCTTCCGTTACGCCTTCCACAGCGACTCATTGCCACCGGAGGGGGCCAATCGCGGCCGTTTTACCGATGCCGAAACAGACCGCTTGGTCGAGCAGGCCGGGCAGGCTGCGACACTCGACCAACAGGCGGCCGGATACCGCCGTTTGCAGGCGCGCCTGCTGGAACAATTACCGGTTGTACCGCTGTGGTACGAGGACCACGTCGCCGCCATGCGGGGAGACATCAGCGGCTACCACCTGGCAGTGGACGGGAATTACGACGGGCTGGTCGATGTGCGCAAACAGCACGCTGCGGATCATTGAGCGGCAGCTGCCACGGACCCACACGCACGGCCATCGAACGGTATAATCCGCGCATGAACCAGTCGCCTGCCGAATTACTCATCCGGGTCAGCATCGATGAACAGCGCCTGCAGCTGTCGCGCGGGGACAGCGTGATCATGGACGTTGCCGTGTCCACCGCGGCAAACGGACCGGGAGAACGGCAGCACAGCGAGTGCACGCCGCGCGGCTGGCACAAGGTGCGCGCCAGGATCGGCGCGGGCTGCGCGCCGAATACGGTGTTCGTCGGGCGCCGTCCGACCGGTGAAATCTACAGCCCGTCATTAAAGGCGGCCAACCCTGAACGCGACTGGATGCTGACCCGCATTCTCTGGCTGAGCGGACTGGAACCGGGCAGGAACCGGCTGGGCAAGGTCGATTCCATGCGCCGCTATATCTACATCCACGGCTGTCCGGACGAGGATGTCATGGGTATCCCGTCCTCGCACGGGTGCGTGAAGATGCGCAACGACGCAGTCATTGAATTATTCGACCGCGTGCCGG
>CAJQOV010000106.1 GCA_905480065.1 uncultured Gammaproteobacteria bacterium
AACATGCTCGATCGCGGCGTCGTGCGTGTTGCCGAGAAGAAAGATGGCCACTGGGTCGTCAACGACTGGCTGAAAAAGGCCGTGCTGCTGTCGTTCCGCATCGAGGACAATGCCTTCATCAAGGGCGGCTTTACCAACTACTACGACAAGGTTCCGTCCAAGTACGCCGACACCAACTCGCGCGAGTTCCGCGAGGGCGGCGTACGCATCGTGCCGCCGGCGACCGCACGCAAGGGGGCCTATATTGCACCCGGCGCGGTACTGATGCCCTGCTACGTCAACATCGGCGCCTATGTCGATTCCGGCACCATGGTCGACACCTGGTCCACGGTCGGCTCCTGCGCGCAGATCGGCAAGAACGTGCACCTGTCCGGCGGCGTCGGTATCGGCGGCGTGCTGGAACCGGTGCAGGCCTCGCCCACCATCATCGAGGACAACTGTTTCATCGGCGCACGCTCGGAAGTGGTCGAGGGTGTGATCGTCGAGGAAGGCTCGGTCATTTCGATGGGCGTGTACATCGGCCAGAGCACCCGCATCTACGACCGCGAAAAGGACGAGATCATTTATGGCCGCATACCGGCCGGCTCGGTGGTGGTATCCGGCAGCCTGCCCTCGAAAGACGGCAAGTACAGCCTGTACTGTGCGGTGATCGTGAAGAAGGTCGATGAAAAAACCCGCAGCAAGGTCGGTATCAACGAGCTGCTGCGCGATATCTGAGCGCAACCATGACCACGCTGTACGGCATCCATAACTGCGACACGGTCAAACAGGCGCGCCGCTGGCTGGATGCGCACGGTGTGGATTACCGTTTCCACGATCTGCGCAAGGACGGACTGGACCAGGCCATGCTGCAGGTCTGGGAGCAGCAGCTCGGTTGGGATGCGCTGCTGAACCGGCGTGGCACTACCTGGCGCAAGCTGCCGGATACGCTGCGCGAGCGCATCGACCGGTGCTCCGCGCTGGATGTAATGCTGGAACAGCCGTCGATCATCAAGCGCCCGCTGCTCGAACATGGGCGCAACTTCCATCTCGGTTTCAGCGCCGAGCACTACCGGACCCTGTTCAAATGAACCCGACCCTGCAACTGGCCGAGGCACTGATCGCGCGGAACACGGTGACGCCGGAGGATGCCGGTTGCCAGGCCCTGCTCGCCACCCGACTGGAGAAACTCGGCTTCGACATTGCACACCTGCGCTGCGGCGAGGTCGACAACCTGTGGGCACGCCGTGGCACCGCCGCACCGCTGTTTGCCTTTGCCGGTCATACCGACGTGGTCCCCCCCGGCCCGCTCGAGGCCTGGGACACCGACCCGTTCACACCCACCCTGCGTGACGGCATGCTGTACGGCCGCGGCGCCGCCGACATGAAGAGCAGTATTGCCGCGATGGTGACCGCCTGTGAACGTTTCCTCTGCGCACATCCGGCGCACCAGGGCTCGATCGCATTCCTGCTTACCAGCGACGAGGAAGGTCCATCAATTGATGGCACCGTCAAGGTGGTCGAGTGGCTGGAAGCACGTCATGAAAAAATTGACTGGTGCCTGGTGGGCGAACCAACGAGCCTGCAACAGACCGGCGATGTCATCAAGAACGGTCGGCGCGGCTCGCTGCACGCCGTCCTGAAGATCCACGGGCAACAGGGGCACGTCGCCTATCCACAGCTGGCGAACAATCCGGTGCACCGCGCGGCGCCCGCGCTGGCGGAACTGGCGGCCATGGAGTGGGACCGGGGTAATGCCCACTTTCCGCCAACCAGTTTCCAGATTTCCAACATCCATGCCGGACAGGGCACCGAAAATGTCATCCCCGGCACACTGGAGATCCTCTGCAACTGGCGCTTTTCCACCGAATCCACCGCCGAGTCGATCCAGGCGCGCTTCGAACAGCTACTAGCCCGGCACGGGTTGCGCTATTCTCTGCAGTGGCGGCTGTCCGGCCAGCCGTTCCTGACGCCGGCCGGAGAACTGGTAGAGGCGGCACGCAGCGCCATCAGCGAAGTCACCGGTAACAGCACCGAGCTGTCCACCAGCGGCGGCACCTCGGACGGACGCTTCATTGCACCAACCGGCGCGCAGGTGGTCGAGCTGGGACCGGTCAACGCCACCATCCACAAGGTAAACGAATGCGTGAATATCGCCGAGCTGGATCAACTGTCTGCCATCTACGAGGGCATCCTCGAACGCCTGCTGAGCTGAGCCCGCCATGAAACTGCTGACACTGTTCCACTCCACAAGAGCTGCCGGCTGGCTGCTGTTGCCACTGCTGCTGGGTGCCTGTTCGACCGGCCAGCTGGTGGTACGCGGTACGCAGGCCATCCTCGACAGCGGCATCGAATCGATGAACCGCGAAACCGACCTGCAACTGGCGCGCGCGGCGATGCCGGCCAACCTGAAACTGCTGGAAGGCATGCTGATCGAGGATCCCGGCAACCACACCCTGCGACTGTACGCAGCAGAGGGCTTCCATGGCTACAGCTATGGATTCATCGAAGCGGAAGACCGCGCACGCGCCGCCGCGCTGTACCGGCGCTGTTACGACCACGCGGTGCTGGCGCTGCAACAGGACGGGCTGACGCTGGACCCGGCCGGTGCCAGCACGGAAGCCTTGCATGCAGCGGCCGCGAAGCTCGGCGAGCGTGCGGTGCCGGCGCTGTTCTGGACAGCCTCCTGTCTCGGCAAATGGATCGACCTGAACCGTGACAGCGTCGCCGGGATCGCCGGGCTGGGCAATGCCGCCGCACTCATGGAGCGGGTGCTGGAACTGGATGACAGCTTCTATCACGGCGGGCCAAACCTGTTCTTCGGCGTTTACTACGGTGGCCGTTCGCCACTGCTGGGTGGTGACTTTGCCCGCGCCGAACAGCACTTCCGGCGTGCTGCCGAAATCAATGGCGGCAAGCTGCTGCTGGTGGACCTGTTGCAAGCCGAATACCTGTACCGTCAGCAACTCGATCGTGCCGCCTTCCACCAGACACTGACTGCCATCCTCGCCGCAGCGCCGGATAGCTACCCGGAAATGGCGCTGGTCAACGCCGTTGCAAGGCAACGCGCCGGCGTACTGCTGCAACACGAGGATGAATGGTTCTGACCATGAACAGCGCTCTTCGCCTGCTGGCTATTCTCCTGTTTGCCCTGCTGCCGGGTGCCGCAGCGCTGCATGCCGCACCGGTCTACGAGCTCAAGTTCGCCACGCTCGCCCCGGACGGCACCACCTGGGTAAAGCTGCTGCAGGAATGGGCGGACACGGTGAAGACCGAAAGCCAGGGCCGGCTGGTGTTCAAGATCTATCCGGGCGGCGTACAGGGCGATGAACCCGACGTCCTGAGAAAGATCCGTTTCGGCCAGCTGCATGGTGGCGCCTTCACCGGTTACGGCATCGGGCACATCTATTCCCCCGCGCGCATCCTGGAGCTGCCGTTCCTGTATAACGACATCCATGAAATCGACTATGTACGCGAGCGGCTGCAGCCCGAGATAGAACAGGGCTACCGCGACAACGGCTATGAACTGCTGGGCTGGATGGAAGTCGGTTACGTGTACTTCTTCTCGAAGCAGCCGATCGCGAAATTCGATGACCTCAAGCAACGCCGCATCTGGTACTGGCAGGGCGACCCGCTCGGCAAGGCCTTCTTCGACGCCAGCGGACTGTCGCCGGTACCGCTGTCGATCATCGACGTCTACACCAGCCTGTCGACCGGCATGATCGACACCGTCTATGCACCCCCGCTCGGCGCCATCGCATTGCAGTGGTTTGCCAAGACCCGGTACATCACCAATGTGCCGATGGCCAATGGCATCGGTTCGCTGGTGGTGTCGCGCAAGTTTTTCCGCGACCTGCCCCAGGACCTGCAGAAACTGCTCAAGCGCAGCGGCGCCGAGACCGGCGCAAAACTGGTTGCGGCAAACCGCAAGGACAATGAAGAAAGCATGCGCCTGCTAACCGAACGCGGCATGGTGCTGGTGGAAGGCTCCGATGACCTGAAGTCAGACAGCATCCGCGCCATGTCCAACCGGGCTGCGCACACGCTGATGGACAGCGGCTACCTGCCTCCGGCAACCGTGGGGCGCGTGCAGGACTGGTTGCGTGAATACCGTGCAGCGGGCGCAGGCGCCGATGGCGCGCACTGAACCCGCCTGGGTCGCTGCACTGCGGCAGGGGCTGGTCCGGTTCGACGGCTTCATGGCCGGCACCGCACTACTGTTGTTATTACTGCTGGTATTCGGACAGGTGTTATTGCGCAACTTCCTCGATTCCGGCATCCCCGCCGCGGAAGTCCTGTCACGTTACCTGGTGCTGTACGTCACTTTTTTCGGCGCTGCGCTGGCGGTCGAGCAGCATCGCCACATTCGCGTCGATGCGGTGGCTGCCTTCCTGGAGCGTGGCGCGGCGCAACGGCTGCAACCACCACTCTACCTGTTATCCACCGCGGTATGCATAGTGCTGGCCTGGGCCGCCATGCGTTTCTGGTACGACGACTGGCAATACGTGGCCGCGCATGAACGCTGGGGTTCGGTACTGGCGCTGATTACGCCGTTCGGATTCTGCCTGCTCGCACTGCACTTTCTGCTGGGCGGATTGTTTCCGCACCACCCGGACCGGGACCAGGCTTGATCGGGCTGTCGGTCATCGTGCTGGTACTGCTGGCACTGCTGGGCATCCCGCTGTTCATTGCACTGGCCGCCGGCAGCCTGCTGGCCACCTGGCATGCCGGGCTGGACACCGCCCTGCTGGCCGTGGAACTGAACCGGCTGGCCGCGTCGCCCTACCTCGCCGCCATCCCCCTGTTCACCTTTGCCGGCGTGGTGCTGGCCGCCGGCGGTGCGCCGCAGCGCATGATCCAGCTGTTCAACGCGCTGATCGGATGGTTGCCGGGCGGAGTTGCCGGCGTGGCACTGACCTCGTGCGCCTTCTTTACCGCGTTCTCCGGCGCATCGGGAGTCACCATCCTCGCACTGGGCGGACTGATGATGCCGATGCTGCTGCACGCCGGTTACCGCGAGCGTTTCAATCTCGGTCTGTTGACCACTTCCGGCTCACTCGGCCTGCTGTTTCCGCCCAGTCTCGCCATCCTGCTGTACGGTATCGTCGCCAGTGTCAGCATCGACCAGCTGTTCCTGGCCGGCATCGTACCCGGGCTGTTGCTGATGGGTATGCTCGGGCTGTACTGCCTGTTCGTTGGCAGCCGCGGCCATGTGCCGCGACACCATTTTTCATGGCGTGCAGTCACACGTGAGCTGCGCAACAGTTGCTGGGACCTGCTGCTTCCGGTTGGCATCATCGTGGGTATTTTTGGCGGCTTCGTCACCATCAGTGAGGCCTCGGCCTGCACCGCGGTGTACGTGCTGATACTCGAGAGCGTGATTTACCGCGAGATCAACCTGCGCCGCGACCTGCCGCAACTGCTGAGCGAAAGCGCGCTGCTGGTGGGCACTATCCTGATCATCCTCAGCGTGGCGATGGGCCTCACCAACCTGCTGATCGATGCACAGGTACCCATGCATATCCTCGGCTGGATCGAGGTACGCATTGATTCGCAGCTGCAGTTCCTGGTACTGCTCAACCTGTTTCTGCTGATCGTCGGCTGCATGATGGATATCTTTTCCGCGACCGTGGTGGTCGTGCCGCTGATTCTGCCCATCGCCGCCAATTACGGTATTCACCCGGTACACCTGGGCATCCTGTTTCTGGCCAACCTGGAAATCGGCTACAGCACGCCACCGGTTGGCATTAACCTGTTCATCGCCAGCCAGCGCTTTGGCAAGCCGGTACTGACACTGTTTCGTGCCGCGCTGCCGTTCCTGTTGCTGATGCTGATCTGGCTGGCACTGGTGACCTATGTGCCGTGGTTCACGCTGTGGTGGCAGTAACGCAGTAACCGCGCCGGCAAACCGGCTGCACCCCGACCAGCGTCGGCCGACAACCAGCAGAGTGCGGCAACAGCAACACCTTGCAGGACCATCACATGCGCTATAGCGATGCCGGAAAAATACTGCTCACCCTGAGCCTGGTCTGGCTGGCCCAGGCCTGTTCCGACCATACACCCCACCTGCCGCGGCTGCCACTGGATGGGGTCATTCTCGCGTTTGGTGACAGCCTTACCGCGGGCGCAGGAGTAGCGAGCGGGGAAAGTTATCCAGCGCAACTCGCCCGGCTCAGCGGTCACCAAGTAATCAACGCAGGCCGGTCCGGTGAAATCAGCGCAGACGGGCGGCAACGCTTGCCGGCCCTGCTGGACCAGCAACAACCCGCGCTGCTGATCCTGTGTCACGGCGGCAATGATCTGCTGCGAAAACTGGACCCGGCCGCCTTGCGCAAGAACCTGCAGGCAATGATTGACGCGGCAAGCTCACGCAGCATCCCGGTACTGTTGCTCGGCGTGCCGAAACCCGGCCTGTTCCTCAGCGAGGCGGCACCGCTCTACGCGGAACTGGCCTCGGCCAATGCCCTGGCCTACGAGGGGGAAGTCATTGCCGCGGTGGAATCATCCGCTGCACTCAAGTCCGACCCGATTCACCCGAATGCCGCCGGTTATCACAGCATAGCCAGGGCAGTATTCAGGCGCTTGCAGGACAGCGGCGCGCTGCAGTGAATGGCGTCTTCGGGAGCGGACCGGGAGCCGCGCCAGCCTAGCGCAGGGAGCGCTTTACCTCGGCCACGTTATTGCGCAGGTAGACCGGGATTGCCTGTTCGGCACTGACCATGCGGCCGGCAGCGAAGGCATCCAGCGACAGCCGGGCCACGTCTGCGGCACGCGGCTCAAAGTCCGGCAGCAGGCGCACCACGCGCGCAGCAAAGCGCTGCATCAAGGCGGGACCATAGCTGTCCCAACCGCTGCCCGCACCCACCCAGTCGCCCGCCTCAGGACCCGGCAGCGCGCCCGGCGCGGCCACGACCTCCTCACCCAGCAAGCGCACCTGGTTTTCGGCGCTGCGCTGATACACGCCCCAGTACACCTCATGCTTGCGCGCATCGAGTGCCGCCAGCACCTGCTCCTGACCTGTCTCGCGCATGCTGCCCAGCGCCAGCGCAGCCAGTGTGGACACCGGCAATACCGGGCGGTCGGCCGCGAACGCAATGCCCTGCACGATACTGGCCGCGATGCGTACGCCGGTAAACGCACCGGGCCCACGGCCAAACGCGATCGCATCGAGGTCGGTCACCGTACAGCCGGCCTCGACCAGCAGCGACTCGATCATCGGCAGGATCAGTGCCGCGTGCTGGCGTGGCGCCAGTGCATAGCGCTCCAGCACCTTGCCGTCGACGGCGAGTGCGGCGGAACAGGCATGCGTGGCTGTTTCAATGGCGAGGATGCGAACCGTCATGACGGCATTGTATTACGGCGCCGGGTCCAGCGCTTCGACACGCGTGCCGTGCACACCGGCAAAGAATTCATGGATATCATCCGGGTTGTGTGTGCGCGGGATATCCGGCAGGCTGCCGAGAAAGATCCGCCCGTAGGACTTGCTGCGCAGGCGCGGATCGCACAGCACCAGTACGCCGCGGTCGGTATGATCGCGGATCAGCCGGCCGATGCCCTGTTTCAGCGTAATCACGGCGGTCGGCAACTGGTAGGCCATGAACGGATTCACGCCCTGTTTACGCAGGGCCTCGATCCGTGCCTGCAGCACCGGATCACCGGGCGATCCAAACGGCAGCTTGTCGATAATCACGCAGGACAACGCCTCGCCGCGCACATCCACGCCTTCCCAGAAACTGCTGGTGCCCAGCAACACCGCGTTGCCGAGGGCACGAAACTGGTCCAGCAATTCGCTGCGCGGTGCGCTGCCCTGCACCAGCAGCGGATAATCGAAGTCGTGTTCCAGCAGCCGCGCTGCCGTGCGCAACGCGCTGTGACTGGTGAACAACAGGAAGGCACGGCCACCGCTTGCGGCCAGTACCTCGCGCGCAACCTCTACCACGGCAGCGGTGTAATGTTGTTCATTCGGTTCCGGCATATTCCCGGGCAGGTACAGCAGTGCGTTGTGGCGATAGTCAAACGGGCTGTCGAGCTGCAGGGTTTGCGCATCTTCCAGGCCCAGCTGCGCTGCGAAATGTGTGAAACTGTCACCGACCGCCAGTGTTGCTGAGGTAAACACCCACGCACTGGACAGCGTGTCGATGCGGCTGCGAAATACCGGTGCCACGTTCAGTGGCGTGAGATTGAGTCGAAACGCGGTATGAAAGGTCTCGAACCAGTGGATGTACTCGCCGCTTTCCTGCTCCATCAGTTGTGCGAGACGATCTTTCAGCAACGCCGCCCGCTGGCAACAGCTCTCCAGTCCCTTGCCGCGAGCGGCGATCGCCTGCAGCCACTCATGCAGGCTATGCAGGGATTCAGCCAGTTCCTCAAGTATTGATTGTAACTCTTTGTTAGTATTTACTTCTGACCAGGCGGCGCGACGATCCTGCTGGCCCAGTGCCAGGCGCAGCCGGTGCACCATGCCGGCGAGGCGCTCGGCCGCCTCCGGCAACTCCTGTACATCCGCCGCCTCGCGCAACTGTTCCACGCGCACGTCACGCGCCAGATCACGCAACTGGTGACTGCTCAGCGTGGTGCCGAAGAATACCGAGGCGACCTCCGGCAGCTGGTGCGCCTCGTCGATGATGAAGGCATCCGCGCCCGGCAACAGCTCACCAAAGCCCTCCTCCCTGAGCACCATGTCCGCGAACAGCAGGTGATGATTGATCACCACCACGTCCGCCTCCAAAGCATTGCGGCGCGCGCGCGTAACAAAGCAATCCTGGAAATATTCACATTCCTGGCCGAGACAGTTCTCGGTGGTGGAGGTGACCCGCGGCCACACCGGAGAATCCTCGGTCAACAGGCCAAGCTCGGCGATATCGCCATGGCGCGTGCGGCCTGCCCAGGCCCGCACTTCCTCGAGATCATGCAGGTGACGCCCGACAAACTGGCGGCCATCCTGGGCAGCCGTTTCCAGACGATGCAGACACAGGTAATTGGTGCGGCCCTTGAGCAGCGCCATGTGCAGCGGCGCCTTCAACGCCTCGCGGATAACCGGCAAATCCTTGCCATAGAGCTGATCCTGCAGGTGGCGTGTACCGGTGGAGATGATGATCTTCATGCCGGAGCACAATGCCGGCATCAGGTAGGCGAAGGTCTTGCCGGTACCGGTACCGGCCTCGACGATCAGTTTCTCACGGCCGGCAATGGCCGCTGCCGTCGCCTCTGCCATGCGTTGCTGTTCGACGCGTGGCGCAAAACCGGGCAGCAGCTTAGCCAGTGGTCCGGTTGCGCCCAGCAGTTCGGTGAATTCAGTTCCCATCTGCCTATTGTAAGTTGCATGGCAGCGGGAATGCTTGCCAATGTGGCTTCAATCCGTGCGTCAGCCTGAGTGCCTGTTGCCGGCAGGATCCGTCCTGCCAGCGCCTCAATCCGGCACTCCAACGCATCCGGATGACGGTTCTGCGCAGCGGAATAACCTGTGGCACGGGCGGGAATGGAGGCGGCCGGAGTTGAGCTGCCAGGCGGCGCGGGGCGCGGACTACTGCCTGGACAGTTCCCGCGCACGCTGTTCCGCAGCGGCGGCACCCTTGACATCATTTTGTGCAGCCCGTGCCCGCGCAATCAGTTGCCAGTTGCGTGCCTGCTGCACGCTATTGCCCGGCGCAAGACTGGTGGACTTGGTAGCCAGTTGCTCGGCCGCCTGTGCATCGCCCTGCGAGAGACGCACCGTGGCCAGGTGGTACCAAAGCACGGCATTGCGTGGATCGATACGAATGGCCCGTTCCAGCGACGCAGCCGCCGACTCCAGGTCACCGGCATTCGCCTGCCGCTCCGCGGTATCGAGCAATGCCAGCACGGCTGGCGGTTGTGCGCGTGGCGCCGGCATCGGCTGCGGCGCAATCACCTCGGGCGGCCGCGGCGCGGGGCTCACCACCGGTCCCTGCGTGCCCTGCTCCACTACCGGCGGCGGTATGCGCTCACCGCGCGGGGGATAATATACATTTGGCGCACACGCCTGCAGCGCCGTCAGCACAACGGCAACCCCTGCATAGGCCCGTAACCCGAAAATCCGTATCACCTGAACAACTCCTTGAACCAGTCAACGGCTTCCGGCAGCACACTGCCCTGCGCACAAGCCGCATATTGCTGTGGCGCGCTACCGGTAATAAACGGCAATTGTACGGCATCCGGGCAGAATGAATCAGCCAGCAGGCCACTGACCGGGTCGATCCACTGGTATTCGATGCCGTCGGTTGCCGTTTGCATCCAGCTGCTGTCATCAAAGTGGGCGAACAGGTCACGCCACACGCGCAATGCACCGGTAGAACCGGTCAGGCCGGTGGATTGATTATCGTCCCGCCCGATCCACACCACGCCAAGCCGGTCCCCGGTGAAACCGGCAAACCAGCTGTCACGCAGGTCATCCGTGGTACCGGTCTTGCCGGCCACATTGCGATCCGCCGGCAGTACGTGATAGATCGCCTGACCCGTGCCGATACGCACTGCATACATCATGGCAGTGGTAATCAGGTGCGCATACTCTGGCTTGATCGCCGCACGCACGTTCAGCGGATACCGTTGCAGCGGCGCCTTGTCTGCCGCCAGTACTGCCGTGATGGCCCGCAGCGGGGTATCAAACCCGCCACTGGCATAGGTCTGGTACATGCGCGTCACCTGGATCGGCGTCATCTCGGTTGCGCCGAGCAGCAATGACGGGTACGGATTCAGCTTGCCCTCGACCCCCATGCGGCGCAGTGTGCGGATCACCGCATCAACCCCCAGCTCCAGGCCCAGCCGCGCCGTGCTCACGTTGTAGGAATGGGCCAGCGCCAGGTACAGCGGCACCTGGCCGTGGTTTTCCTTGTCGTAGTTTTGCGGTTCCCAGACATCGCCGTTGCGCGCCTTCCAGGTCAGCGGGCTGTCGTCCAGCAGTGTCGCCAGCGTGTAGCGATCCGGTTGCTCCAGCGCAGTGAGATAAACGGCCGGCTTCAGCAGCGAGCCGACCTGGCGACTGGCGTCAAGCGCACGATTGAAGCCGGCAAACTTCGGACTGCGCCCGCCGGCAACCGCCAGTACCTCGCCGCCCTGTACCGAGGTCACCACCGCTGCGCCCTCCAGCTTGCCGCGCTGGGAACCACGCGCCGCCTCGATCTCGGCCAGACGCTGTTCCAGGGATTCTTCGAGTGCCCACTGCACCTGCGGGTCCAGCGTGGTGAAAATACTCAGGCCCTCGGAGGTAATATCCTCATCCCGGTAGTCGGTCTGCAACTGTCGCCGCACCAGCTCGAGAAACGCCGGGAAAGTATTGATGGCCTTGCGGCCGCTGCTGCCGATACTGAGCTGCTGGCTCTTCGCACGCACGGCCTGCTCTGGTTCGAGAAGCTGCAATTGCGCCATGATATCGAGCACCAGGTTGCGGCGTTCGCGCGCCCGGTCCGGGTGTTTCCAGGGGTTGTAATAGGACGGCCCCTTGACCAGGCCAACCAGCAGCGCGTACTGCTCAACGCTCAGTTCCGACAGCGGCCGATCAAAATAAAAATAGCTGGCCAGGCCAAAACCGTTGATGGAGCGCTGGCCATCCTGCGCCAGGTACACCTCGTTCAGGTAGGCCTCGAGGATCTCGTCCTTGCTGTAATGCAGCTCCAGCAGCACGGCCATGATCGCTTCGTTCAGCTTGCGCACCAGGGAACGCTCATTGGTCAGAAAGAAATTCTTCACCAGCTGCTGGGTCAGGGTACTGCCGCCCTGCACGACGCCACGGGCACGTACATTGGCCCACATCGCACGCAGGATTGCCAGTGGAGATACCCCGTGATGGCGGTAGAAATTGCGATCCTCGATGGCAATCAGGGCGTTGGTCAGGCTGACCGGCACTTCCTCCAGCTTGAGCAACACACGGTCCTCGTTATGCGCCGGGTAGAAACTGCCGACCAGCACCGGGTCAAGCCGCGCCAGGCTGAGCGGCTTGCCGGTGCTGCGATCTTCCAGCGCAACGATGTTGCTGCCGGAGAAGGTCACACGCAGGTTGCGCGCCGGTTCCTCACCATCCCAAAAGTCAAAGGGGCGGCTGGTGACATGGAATACCTCGCGGTTGCGCGAATACTGGCCGCCCTGTTGAACCGAGCTGACCGAGCGGTAATTGAGTGCGCGCAGCTCACTGGCGAACTGGTCCGCCGTCAGCACGCGACCGGCATATAATTCCAGCGGGCGCGCATAGACACGGGCCGGCAGCGACCAGCGCTTGCCGTCGAATTGCGAGGTGACCTGGTAGTCGAGCCATGCCACGTATCCCGCGAACACCAGCAGCAGGACCAGCAGCAGCCGGAACCAGGGGAACGATTTGCGGACACGCTTGCGGCGGGAACGGTTACTTCCGCGGGTGCGTCGTCGAGCCATGAAATCACAGACCTTCAATGATCGGTCGGGTTCGGCGCGCCGCGCGACCCGTGGGTAATTGCAGGATGCAAGTCTACCCGATCAAGGGGTCGCGCTGCCAAACACTTTCTTGAGCAGGGTCGAGGTACGCGCCAGCGGATTTTCACGAATGCGTCGCTCTTCCTCTGCCAGCATCAGGAACAGCCCGTCCAGGGTTTTTCTCGTGACGTAACCGTCGATATCCGTGCTGTCCTTCGATAACAGGCTGCCGAGTCCACCGGCCTGCGCCACCATGTTTTTATAGGAAGCCGTGACACCGGCCTGCGCTGTCGCTGCCGCCACGATCGGGCGCATCCTTTCCGTCAGTGCTGCCCCGGTATGCTCGCGGAAATATCGCGTGGCCGCGTCATCCGGTCCGGCCAGAATACCCCTGGCATCCTCCAGGCTCATGGACGTTATGGCGTCGCGAAACACGCTCGCTGCTTCCGGGACAGCGCGCTCGGCCGCATGGTTCATGGAAGTGACAAATTCGTCTGCCAGCCGATCCTGGCGCAGCATGCGCAAGCTCTTCTCGACCATCTCCAGACTGTCCGGCATCGGTATGCGAACCCGGGCGTTGTCGAGGAAACCGCCCTCCTTGCCCAGCATATTGACTGCGTACTGCGTGCCATTGCCCAGCGCCTCCTTCAAGCCGGCAACCATTTCGTCATTGCTGAGCGACCCGGAAGCAACACTGCCAGCCGTGGTCTTGCCGCCAACGGCCCCCTGCCATTGATCGAGGTAATCGGACATGCCTGCATAGGACAGGCAGCTGGTGCATATGAGCAGCCAAAACGCGGCAATCTGACTGGTATTTTTTTGCATGGCGACACTCCTTGCGGCGGTTGCGCACAAAAGTAACACGGAACGGAACACGACCACACCAGATGCTGTGACCGCCGGCAATGCGGGTAAACTGCAGGAAACCACCGCTGCTGCCCGGATGTCGTTGTGCGCGGAACGTCATGCTACAGATGGCTGCAGAAGGGGCACCGGGTAGACAACCCGGCCAGGCGGAGGCCCGGTGATCAGCGGTCTGCTGCCGGAGTGGCAAAACCAAAAAAAATCCCCGCTATCGTCGCCGATAGCGGGGAAATTTACGGAGACTGTAGTGACCGTCCGGTAAAAAGTGCCCTCCCTGTGAATGCCGGGAGGGCGAGTTTACGGAGCCGGTCAGTTAACGCTGGCTGTACGGCGGCGGGCAAACCCGGCCAGACCGAAGATGCCAGAGAGAAATATAATTGCTGTCGCGGGCAGCGGAACTTCCGCCGGGCGGCCGCCATAGAAGAATGCACTGCTGACACCCATGGCATACTCAAAGCCGGCCACATGCGCGGCAAATTCCGGGGTGACATCTTCCAGGGTCAGACCAATGACGGAGAACATCAGCGGATCCTGACGGCTGGAGCCGGTACCGGCAAGGCGCACATCGAACATACCCG
>CAJQOV010000107.1 GCA_905480065.1 uncultured Gammaproteobacteria bacterium
TCACTGGTCAGCGAGATCGCGGACGGTTTGCACGTAGATCTTGCCACGCCTGAAGCGCTGGACGTGTTACTGGCCGCGAATGGCGAGCGTGCGTTTTGCGGGGTGGTTGCCACCGATGATGCCGTAGTGGAGCTGGGTAGCCGTATCGCCGCCGCGCTTGGCCTGCCAAATAACCCGCCCCATGCGGCGCGTTGTTCGCAGCGCAAGGACCTGTCGCGGCAGGCACTGCGGCAGGCCGGTGCCGGTGTGCCCGGTTTTGCGCTAATCGATCTGGCCCAACCATTGAAAACCCAGTTGCAGGCATTACCGCTGCCCTGTGTACTCAAGCCACTGTCCATGTCCGGCAGCCGTGGCGTCATTCGGGTCGATACCCTGCCGCAGGCACTGGCTGCCTGTGACCGCATCCGGGCAATACTCGACACCGACCCGCCCGCTGACGACTTTGTTGCCACGCATCTGTTGATGGAATGCTTCGTCGCTGGCCCGGAGGTGGCAGTGGAAGGCCTGTTGCGTGGGGGTGTGCTGACGCCACTGGCGATTTTCGACAAGCCGGATCCGCTGGATGGGCCGTATTTCGAGGAAACCTACTACATCACGCCATCACGACACCCAGCGTCTGTGCAACACGACATCATTCGCAGCGTTGCGGCAGCATGCCGTGCGCTTGGTCTGCGCGAAGGCCCGGTGCATGCCGAGCTGCGTATTACGCCGCAGGGTTGCGTGATGATGGAAGTCGCAGCCCGCACCATTGGTGGGGAGTGCGCACGGTTGCTGAAATTTGCCACCGGTCATGGTCTGGAAGAGCTGGTGATTGCACATGCCAGCGGACAGGCGCTGGATGCGGCGCCGGCAGCGGGGGCTGCAGGAGTATTGATGATCCCGATCCCGCAGGCCGGCATCCTGCGCCGTGTCGAGGGGCTGTCCGCCGCGCGTGCCGTGCCGGGTATAGAAGATATCTCGATTGCCATCCGCGACGGATATGAACTGGTGCCGTTGCCGGAAGGTGCCAGTTACCTGGGCTTTGTGTTTGCGTACGGTGACGAGCCGTCGGCCGCGGAGGCGGCACTGCGCGCGGCCTGTGCGGAACTGAACTTTGTGGTTGCTCCCCTGCTGCGGCTGCAGGACGAACGTAACGTACAATAAGTTACTTCTTGGCTCCCGGTGGCTGGAAGCCCTTTGGCATGCCACCGTGTTCGCCCTCACCGAACAGAAAACCGAGCATATGCTGTTCGATGACTTCGATGCTGGTGGGGTCCGCCGTATTCAGTCCATTCTCGTTGATGATCATGGTCAGTCGTTCCAGCCACTGTTTCCAGCCTTCCGCAGAGACATTTTCGTAAATCCGTTCACCCAGTGAGCCCGGGTGCGGAATGGTGTCCAGTCCTTCGGCTTCGCGCTTTAGAACAACACAGGTGACGATGCGGCCCATGGGGAAAACCTCCGGAATATTGTTAACCATGACAATTCTGATCAATGTCATCATTCCCCGCGCAAGCGGGGATGACTTATTCAGATGTTACCTGGTTCAGTGTAACCGAAACTGCGCTTTACTTCCTTCCCTTGCATCAGAAGGGTTTTGCCACGACCAGTAGCACAATGGCAACCAGCAGCAGGGCCGGGATTTCATTGATCCAGCGGTAAAACACATGGCTGTGGTGTGCGGTGCCGGCACGAAATTCGCGCATGATCTTCAGGCAGTACAGGTGATATACCAGTAACGCACCGACCAGCACCAGCTTGGCCATCAGCCAGACCGAGCCATGCCAGGCGGCCCATGCGTAGTCGGCCAGCATCCAGATTCCGAAAATGGCCGTCAGCACGGCGCCGATGGTCATGATGATAAACAGCTTGCGTTCCATGATCACGAAGCGCGCATGGCTGATGTCATCGGTGGCATCGGCGTGATAGACAAACAGGCGCGGCAGATAGAACAGCCCGGCGAACCAGGTCACCATGAAGATGACGTGCCATGCCTTTAACCAGAGCATGCGGGGTGGCTCCGGAGTGCGTCTGCACAGGGTTGCCCGCTGCGGGTCTGTTGCAGCATGCCCAGGATGTCCTGGCGCAACCGGGGCATACTCATCGCGCCGACCTTCTGGTAAACGATGTGCCCGTCCGGGGCGATCAGGAACGACGTCGGTGTCAGCCGGACATTGCCGAAGGCCCGTGCGGCATCGGCCTGGATATCGAGTGCGATCGGGTAGGGGATGTTGCGTGCATCGCGCATGGCAAGTACATGATTGGGTGGATCGTAGTCCATTGCGATGGCGATGATTTCAAGCCCTTGCGGGGCAAGTTCCCGGTACAGGTCGATGAGATGCGGCATTTCCTTGATGCAGCCGGGGCAGGTGGTGGCCCAGAAAGTCACCAGCAGCGGTTTGCCGCGGTAGTCGGCCAGATTCAGTTTCCTGCCGTCGATACTCAGTACGCTGATGTCGGGACTGTCCCGCAGGCCGGCCGGTGCCAGCCACAGCCAGGCGAGTGCGCCGAGCAGGGCGACGGCAAACAGGGTTATCAGCGTTTCTTTCATGAGGATTCTTTACTGTCGTTGATGGGGCGTGGCTGTTCGTCGCCGGGGCCGGACCTTTTTCCCGAAAACAGCCGGCCGAGAAAACCTGCCACGCGCTTGATGCTGCGCCACAGCTTCGGCAGCAGCCAGATCATCAGCAGGATAAACAATACCAGTAACACAATAAACAGTACCGGGTTGTAGAGTGCAGTCCAGAGCCCCGCTATTACGGCGACATCCTCGCCGATCGAGGCCAGCCAGTTGCTGAACGGTTCCGGTGAGGTATTGATGAGCATGCGGCTGCCGGCCTTGGTGACATGGGTGCCGGTGGCGAGTGCGCCACCGGCGATGGCTGCCGCGAGGTGGGCTGCCGGACCCACGTCACCGATGGCGCCGGCGGCGAGGATGGCGCCGGCCGGTATACGGATGAAGGTGGACAGGCCATCCCAGCCGGTATCTACCCCGGGGATCTTGTCTGCAAAAAATTCCACGCAGTACATCAGGCCCGCAGCGAGCATCACCATCGGGTCGGTCAGGATCTGCAGGTCCGGGGGGAGATCGATATGGCCGGTGCTGCCCATGTATCCCAGCATGAGGATGGCGGCATACAGATTGATGCCGCTGGCCCAGGCAACGCCCATGGTCAGTGCAATTGTCTGGGTGATGTCCATGCCGCTGCGACCCCGGAAAAGTGCGCGTGTTCAGTAATGGCAGCGCCGGGACTGCAAAATTCAGCATTCCGGCACTGTTCAGTTGTATCCAGATGGCGACACGTTACCATAACCGACTGTAAAGAAAAAAGAAAACAGGGGAGAAAAAATATCAAAAAGCGCCTCTGACTCAATATAATAGTCGCGCTGTGATGCGTTTGTCATTGACTCACCGATCAGGAGGCGCTGGTGCTGGAAGAATTCAAAAAATTTGCCATGCGCGGCAATGTCATCGATATGGCCGTCGGTATCGTCATTGGTGCTGCGTTCGGCAAGATTGTCACCTCGTTTGTCAATGATGTCCTGATGCCCCCGCTCGGCAAGCTGATGGGTGGCGTTGACTTCAGTAATCTGTTTATCAACCTGGGTGCGGAGTCCTACCCTTCGCTGGCTGCTGCACAGCAAGCCGGCGCAGCCACGCTCAATTATGGTCTGTTTATCAATACCGTACTGGACTTCACCATCGTGGCCTTTGCGATTTTCATGCTGGTCAAGGCAATGAACAGGATGAGGGCGGCGGAGCTACCGAAGGCGCCGGATACCAGGGCCTGCCCGCAGTGCATGTCGGACATTCCGATTGGCGCGAAGCGTTGCAGGTTCTGCACCTCGCAGGTGATTGACACGACTTTTTTAACCCAGTAACACAACCAGGAGTAATGCTATGAACAAAAAACTGATTCTTGTCGTCTGTATGGCCCTTATGATCGCGGGATGTGGCGACAAGGATGATGCAGCATCCGGCAGCGCAGAGCCGACCATGATGGACAAGGCCATGGACGCAACCAGCGACACAATGGATGCAGCCGGTGAGAAGGCTGATGAGGCTGGCGAAGCAGTCAGTGAAACTGCCGGTGAAGCCATGCAGGGCGCTGATGATATGGCGTCTGAAGCCGTGGATGAGGCAAAGAGTGCAGTGCACGATGCGGCTGAAGGCGTAGCCGAGGCAACTGAAGAGAGCGCAGAAAAAGCTGGTGATGCTGCCAGTGATGCAATGCCGGCCAAGTAAAGCAATCACGGCAGGTTGTTGACAGGCGGTCAGGCGCAAGCCTGGCCGCCTTTTTTTCGCGCAACGAGTGCTGTCATGTTGCATGCTTTATTCCAGCTCTTCCGCGCAGGCCGGGTGACGGATATCCCGGGCCTGCATTCCTGTTCTGTAGCGAGCAAATTTTCCGCTGCTGGCATTGCCCGGCGGGATCGTTCTGCTCCTGTTTGCCGCGGTACCTCACAACGACCGCAGCCGCGGACTCTGCGCTGGTAATTTGTCTGCAAGTCGCCGCTATTCGCGGTTATCCTGCGCTAGAATAGTGAAAATCAACCTGGGTAATTTCAGTGCTACAAGGACAGCAATCGTGAGTTCAGAGAATCCCATACGGGAAATCCGCATCAACCCCGTCGTGCCATCGGAATCCGTGCTGGTTGCAACCGCGCGCGGCTTGCGGCCGCGTGAACAGGAGGAGCGGATTCCGCATGATGGCCGTGAACACGTGGAAACCTGCCCGTTTTGCCGCGGCAATGAAAACATGACCCCGCCCACGATTCTGGCGCAGCCTTCCGAGCAGGAGTGGCAGGTGCGAATCGTGCAGAACCTGTTTCCGGTGCTGGGTACGGAAAGTGACCGCAACAATATCAGCCTCGGTATGCAGCAGGTGATGGACGGGTATGGGCGGCATGAAGTGATTATTGATTATCATCACCATGGCATAGAAATCCATGAAATGTCACAGCAGCACCTGGAAATGTTGCTGGGGGTCTATCGTGCGCGCATGGAGGAGCTGTTCAATTCGGACAACCGGATTCGCTATGTGCTGGTGTTCAAGAACTTCGGTGCAGCAGCCGGGGCGAGCATCAAGCATACCCACAGCCAGTTGATTGCCATGCCGATCATCCCGGAGAATGTCTATAACGAGGTAGCCTGCAGCCAGGCGTATTATGCGAAACATCACCAGTGTGTGTTTTGCAGCCTGATCGATGAGGCGCTCACCTACGAAGCCACGATCTACAATCGCGAGTCCGGTGAGGTGCGTCGCAAGATCGATGTCGGTCAGTACGTAGTCGAACGTAGCGAGCGTTTTATCGCCATCAAGCCGTTTGCCAGTCGCTACGAATGGGAAGTCCATATCATGCCGCTGGTGCACAACAGCAACTTCATGCGCGCAACGCCGGAAGACCTGGCGGATTTCTCCGGCGTGCTGAAGCGTACCATGCAACGTCTCGACAAGGTGCTGGGCGGCGCGCAGTACAACTACTACTTCCATACCGTGCCGCGTTGCGAGTCTTTGCAGGACTGCGATTCCAGTTATCACTGGCACATGGAAATCTGTCCGCGCACCTCGATCCCGTCCGGTTTCGAACTGGGCTCCGGTCTGTTCGTCACGACCATCAGTCCGGAAGATGCGGCGCGGCAGCTGCGCGAGGCCCTGTAATGAGCGGAATGAATAAATACGAAGCGGAGTACGCGCAGGAGCTGGAGCGGATAATCCAGCGCATGCAGAAGATCCAGCGCACCATCAAGGCATCACACCAGCCGGCATCGATGCTGGAACTGGAAGAACTCAAGTTACTGGGGCGCGAATATGCGCGCATCATTGAGCATATGACAAATCCGCCGGCCGATACCGCACTCGTTTAACTCTAACGGAGCCCGGAACATGATGACTGACGAGGGCATATTCATTGGCAAGGGCGAGAGCCCGGTGTACCTGCTGCCGCAGCTGGCCAACCGGCATGGACTGATTGCTGGCGCCACCGGTACCGGAAAGACCGTGTCGCTGCAGGTGCTGGCCGAGGATTTTTCACGTCGCGGAGTGCCGGTGTTCATGGCGGACGTGAAGGGAGATCTGGCCGGGCTCAGTCAGGCCGGCACCGGGCACCCGAAGTTGCTGGAGCGGGCGGCTGCCATCGGGCTGGACGACTACCGGTTCGAGTCATTCCCGGTGGTGTTCTGGGACCTGTTTGGAGAACAGGGGCATCGCTTGCGGGCCACGGTATCGGAAATGGGTCCGCTGTTGCTGTCCAGGTTGCTGGGCCTGAACGATACGCAGGAAGGTGTGCTCTACGCGATCTTCAAGCTGGCGGATGATAATGGCATGTTGCTGCTGGACCTGAAGGACCTGCGTGCGTTGCTGGTGTTTGCCGGTGAGAATGCAAAAGATCTTCAGCTCGAGTACGGCAATATTACTGCTGCATCCATTGGTGCAATACAACGGCGATTGCTGGTGCTGGAGGAAGAGGGCGCCGAGCTGTTTCTTGGTGAGCCTGCGCTGGATCTGTTCGACTTCATGCGCAACGGAGCCAATGGTTATGGCAATATCAATATCCTCGCCGCAGACCGGTTGATGCAGAACCCGAAACTGTATTCGATATTCCTGTTATGGCTGCTGTCGGAATTGTTCGAGGAACTGCCGGAGATCGGTGACCCGGAACAGCCGCGCTTGGTGTTCTTTTTCGACGAGGCGCACCTGTTGTTCGACGATGCGCCGAAGGCATTGCTCGACAAGATCGAGCAGGTAGTGCGGTTGATTCGCTCCAAGGGGGTAGGCGTGTACTTTGTTACACAGAATCCGCTGGATATACCGGATGCCATCCTGGGTCAGCTGGGTAACCGTGTCCAGCATGCCCTGCGTGCGTTCACTCCGCGCGACCAGAAAGCGGTGCGCGCCGCGGCGGAAACCTTTCGTGCCAACCCGGCATTCGATGCGGCCGAGGCCATCAAGGAGCTTGGTGTGGGCGAGGCGCTGGTGTCCATGCTCGGTGGCAAGGGTATACCGGGTATCGTAGAGCGCGCACTGATCCGGCCGCCGGCTTCACGACTTGGCCCGGTCTCTGCTGCCGAGCGCGCCGCAGTGATCGAGAAAAGCATGCTCGGCAAGCGCTATGACAGGTCGGTTGACTCACTCTCCGCCTACGAGATGCTCAGGGAGCGTGCCAGGAAGGCGGCCGTCGTCAAGACAGAGAATCAGGATGCAGAAACAAAATCACCAGCAACCACGAAGCCAGCCGCAAGCCGCAGTAACCGCCAGGGCGTGGTAGAGGCCATGGTGAAGAGCGTGGTGCGTTCGGTAGGCAGTTCACTGGGGCGCAGCATTGCACGTGGCATTCTTGGCTCCATACTCAAGCGCTGAACGCGGCTGGAAATACACAGACGGTGGCAAGAAAAAACCTGAACCGCAACTCGCTGCTCGGTGTGGTAGCAGTGCTTGCGTTGTTTGCCTGGCAGTATTTCAACCCGGAACCGCTGCCGAAAACAGCAGATGCTCCGGCCTATCGCAGCGAGGCGGGTGCCGTACAGTCTGCCTTTGCAGAGCAGCGCTCCGGCGTATGGCTGGAAACGCAGGGCACGGTGCGGCGTATTCTGGCTGATGATAACGAGGACTCGCGGCACCAGCGTTTTATCCTGGACGTTGGTAACGGGCACACGGTTCTGGTGGCGCACAATATCGACCTGGCGGAGCGGGTTCCGGTGCGTGTCGGTGATGCACTGCTACTGCGTGGTCGCTATGAGTGGAATCAACGTGGCGGGGTGATTCACTGGACACACCATGACCCGCAGGGTCGTGAGGCGGGTGGCTGGATCCGAAAAAGTGCTACCCTTTACAGGTAGCAGTGAACTGCGCCGCAGTTCTGACTGTTTCGGCATGCGGGGTCAGCGCAGGCGACACGAACAAGGATGGATCAGTACCTGGTGGAATTATCAGGAAATCCTTTAGCCGTGCATTTCATAATACGTGGGAGATAATCATGGATGAACTGGTTTCATTATATAAACAGATCATCAGGGGCGTGGGCGAGGATCCTGAGCGCGACGGCCTGTTGAAAACACCCGAGCGTGCAGCCAGGGCAATGCAGTACATTATGCGTGGTTACGGCCAGTCGCTCGATGCGGTGGTCAACAACGCGATCTTCGAATCCGACAATGAAGAGATGATCGTGGTCAAGAATATCGAGTTGTATTCGCTCTGTGAGCATCACCTGTTGCCATTCATCGGCAAGTGTCATGTCGCCTATATACCGACCGGCAAGGTGATCGGCCTGTCGAAGATCGCACGTATCGTTGACATGTACGCCAGCCGGATGCAAATACAGGAAAACCTCACCAAGCAGATTGCCGACACCCTGATGCAAGCCATACGGCCATCCGGCGTTGGCGTGATTATCGAGGCGCAGCACCTGTGCATGATGATGCGAGGTGTGGAAAAGCAGAACTCGAGCATGACGACCTCGATGATGCTGGGATCGTTCCGCGACGATGATCGCACGCGCTCGGAATTCCTGCGCCTGGTACGTACCTGAACTAACCGCGGGGAAGGTAACTGCGATCAATTACCTGGCGGGTCAGGATGCCGAGATCGCTGCGGCGATGCCACAGGCGACCAGCGTACGCTTGCTGTTGTTCGGTAGCTGCAGCCGCAGTGCGTCGATGCCGGACAGTCGGAAGCCGATCTGGTCCAGCCATTGATACCAGCGTCTTTGCAGCACGGTTACTCCCTGGTTTTGCGTGGCGCCTGGTCGGTCAGCGGATTCTGCGGAGTACCGGATTGGCAGGTTGCCGGGTCGCTGTGCCGACGGATGGTGTACTATTTGCGGCACAAAGTTACCCGTTATGAGAACAGGTGGGGAGTCAATGATCAAGGTAGGTGTGGTAGGTGGAACCGGCTATACCGGCGTGGAACTGCTGCGGTTGCTGACAGGCCATCCGGAGGTCGAATTGACGGTAATAACCTCGCGCTCGGAGGCGGGGCGCCCGGTTGCCGATCTGTTTCCGAACTTGCGTGGCTATACCGAGCTGGCATTTGTCGCCCCGGAGGGGGGTGAACTGGAAGGTTGTGACCTGGTGTTTTTTGCCACGCCCAACGGAACGGCCATGCAAATGGTACCCGGGCTGCTGGAAGCCGGTGTGCGGGTGATCGACCTGGCTGCCGACTTCCGCCTCAGCAATGCCCGGGACTGGGAACAGTGGTACGGTATGCCGCACTCCTGTGCAGAACTGCTGCAACAGGCGGTTTATGGCCTGACCGAGGTGAATCGTGCAGCCATCGCCGGCGCGCGACTGGTGGCCAATCCCGGCTGCTACCCGACTGCCGTTCAGCTGGGGTTTCTGCCCTTGCTGGAGGAAGGGCTGATCGATGTGGATCACCTGATCGCGGATGCCAAGTCCGGCGTCAGCGGTGCAGGGCGTAAACCGGCCACCGGGTTTCTGTTCTGCGAGGCAGGCGAGAATTTCAAGGCCTATGCAGTGCCGGGCCACCGGCACTTGCCGGAAATTCGCCAGGGGCTGGAACTGGCGGCCGGTCAGCCGGTCGGCCTGACCTTTGTCCCGCACCTGACACCAATGATCCGCGGTATTCATGCCACGCTCTATGCCCGGTTGCGTGATACCGAACGTGATCTGCAGGCGCTGTTCGAGGCGCGCTATGGTGATGAACAGTTTGTCGATGTATTGCCGGCCGGGTCGCACCCGGAAACACGCAGTGTGCGCGGTGCCAATCATTGCCGGATTGCCGTCCATCGCCCGCAGCAGGGGGATACCGTCGTCGTGCTGTCGGTGATTGACAACCTGGTCAAAGGTGCTGCCGGGCAGGCGATCCAGAACATGAATGTCATGTTTGCTATACCGGAAAAAACCGGTATCGCGAATATCGCGCTGTTGCCCTGATACGGTAAATGATCGATTTTGTGAACTGTCTCCGGGAGCAGGGTCGATGAATGGTCATACTGGAGAAGTGAAGGGGTTGGCGCCATGAAGCCGCGCTGGCAGCTGCTCGGTTTGCTGGTGCTGATTGTCCTGCTGGCGGCCGGGGGCTGGGAGCTCTACGACCTCGGCAAGCTGCACGGTGTGGTCGACCTGGCCATGGTGCGTACCGAGAATCACACGTTAAAACGGCAGGCCAGGAAGTTATCCAGTGAAAACAAGGAGATGATGAGTAAGCTTGCCATCCTGGAACGTTCCAGCCAGATTGATCAGCAAGCTGCGCTGGCGGTAAGGTCAGATCTCGGGCAGCTCGAGGAGGAATTGCAGGCGGCACGTGAAGAGGTCGAGTTTTACCGCGGCATCGTCGCCCCCGGTGATGTCAATCCGGGCTTGCGGATTCACCGTTTTGCACTGGAGCCGGGACTGGTTAGCGGTGAGTTTCATTACGAACTGGTACTGACCCAGCTGAAACACAATGACCGGTTCATCAGCGGTACCGTGGACTGGAAAATCGTCGGTACCCAGGCGGGGGAGCCGACCCAGCTTGAACTGGCAGGAGTGACGGATCCCGGGATCAGCCAACTGAAATTCCGCTTCCGGTACTTCCAGGACCTGGCGGGCATTATTCAACTCCCCGAGGGCTTTCTGGGCGATCATGTCGAGCTGACTGTGCGGCCGGAGGGCAAAACCCAGCAGGCACCCGTGGTGCAGAAATTCAACTGGCCTCGAGTGGGCCCGAATTAACAGGAGAAAGATTATGTTTGGTGAAGGCAAGAAACCAAAAAGCAGTGGCGCCAGGGTGGATACCATTATCGGGCAGCAAACCCGTATCGAGGGCGACATCCATTTTAGCGGCGGACTGCATATCGACGGCAGGATCAAGGGCAACATCATTGCGGAAGCCGGATCCGCGTCGGTACTTACGGTCAGCGAACACGGTAGTATCGAGGGCGATGTTCATGTGCCTACCGTGATTCTGAACGGCAGCGTGTCCGGTGACGTACGCTCGGATGACCGCATCGAACTTGCGGCCAAGGCGGAGGTCAATGGGGATGTGTATTACAATCTGATCGAGATGGCCATGGGTGCCGCAGTCAATGGCGGTCTGGTACATCAGACAGAAAAGGCCTCGTCGGTGATCAATTTCGGGCGTGAAAGCACGGAAACCGGCGTTGGCAAGGAATAATACTTGACCAATTTGGTCGGGTAATGACATACTTTTTAGGTTTTCCCGGCTATTAACAAGGCGGCATCAGGATGAATCAGGCGGCAACCATTAACGAAATCGATCTTACCTTTACCGACGCAGCGGCCGGCAAGGTCAAGCGACTCATCGAGGAAGAGAATAATCCTGCGCTGAAACTGCGGATTTATATCTCCGGCGGGGGGTGTTCCGGCTTCCAGTATGGTTTCCAGTTCGATGAAAACGTTACCGAAGGTGACCTGGTTGTAGAGAATGGCGGCGTGGCACTGGTGATTGACCCGATGAGCTACCAGTACCTGACCGGAGCAGAAGTGGATTACACGGAAGGGCTGGAAGGTGCGCAGTTCGTGGTCCGGAATCCGAATGCCACGACAACTTGCGGGTGTGGTTCCTCGTTCTCGGTTTGATCCTGCGCTGGATTCCGTTGCAAGGGGGCGTGATCGCCCCCTTGTCGTTTGTTCCGCCCGTGCCATTGCCGGATGCTGGTTGCGCGCTTATTTCAGCTATGCTTGTTAGCGAGGTATCAAAGTGACTGGCTACCGACCCGGGCTGGAAGGTGTTCCGGCAACAAAATCTGCAATTTCCTATCTGGATGGCAAGCGGGGCATCCTGACCTACCGTGGCTATCGCATCGTCGATTTGGCCGAGCACAGCAGCTTCGAGGAAACCGCGTATTTGCTGCTCGACGGCGAATTGCCGGATGCTGCACAGTTGCGGGAATTCGATACACAGTTGCGTGAACATCGGCCCGTCAAGTACAACGTGCGCGACATCATGAAGGCGCTGCCGGTAACCGGCCATCCGATGGAGATGCTGCAAACCGCAGTTTCCAGTCTCGGCATGTTCTATCCCAATAATGTGCCGGTGCAGATTCGCAGCCCGGGCGATGAAAGCGATGTATATGTACATGGCCAGTCGATACGCATTCTAGCCCGCATGGCGACGCTGGTAGCGATGTGGCAGCAAATGCGTCTCGGTAATGATCCGGTGCGCCCGCGCACCGATCTCAGCTATGCAGCCAATTTCCTGTATATGTTCTTCAATGGTGTCGAGCCGGACCCGGTGATGGCGCGGATCATGGATGAATGTTTTGTGCTGCATGCAGAGCACACCATCAATGCCTCGACCTTTGCGGCCATGGTAACCGGTTCCACTCTTGCGATGCCTTCCTATGTGATCGCTGCTGCGATCGGCACGCTGGCCGGTCCGTTACATGGCGGCGCCAATGAACATGTGATCCAGATGCTGGAAGAAATCGGCAAGCCGGAAAAGGCACGGGCCTGGCTGGGGGAAAAGCTGGCTGCAAAGCAGGTGATCTGGGGCATGGGCCATCGTGAATACAAGGTGAAGGATCCGCGTGCCACCCAGTTGCAGAAGATGATGATGGAGCTTGCCGCGGCGCGCGGTACGACCAGCGCGATATTCGAAACGGCGCTGGCGCTGGAGGAGGCCTGTGAAGAATGGCTGGCGCCGAAAGGTGTTTACCCCAATATCGATTACTACTCCGGGATTCTCTACCGAGAAATGGGTTTTCCCGTCGACCAGTTCACTTCCCTGTTTGCTATTGCCCGCACGGCCGGGTGGCTGGCGCACTGGCGGGAACAGGTATCAGAAAACCGTATCTTTCGCCCGACCCAGATTTACCATGGCGCAGAACCACGTGCATACAGACCGATAAGCGAACGGTAATTGTGCGGCCGTTGCAGATTATCTTCGCATTGCGAGGCATGCATAGACGAAGTGCCCCCCTCATTACCGCTGCACTTCGGGGTATGCGCAGGGGCAGTCGGTCCGGGTGTTAAGTCATGGCGCGTTGCAGTCGAGTTGCCTCGTGGCACTGGCAAACACGCCGCGCACCGATTGATCAGGGTGATACCAGTCAGTGAACTGCCGCGTGGCTGAATAGACGGCCCAGCAGTACAGCCGCGCGGGCGCCGGTTACTGCCGGCAAATTGCCGGGTATTCCGGCCAGTCGTTGGCTGGCCAGCCAGGCAAAGGCGACAGCCTCCACCCAGTCCGGATCGATGCCATAGTCCCCTGTAGTGGTTACCGTGATACCCGGCAGGTTGGCAGCAAGACGCTGCATCAGGTGCTGATTGCGTGCGCCCCCTCCGCAGACCAGTAGCCGGACGGTTGCAGGGGCATACCGGTATATATCCGCGGCAACGGTTGCCGCAGTGAGTTCGCACAGGGTAGCCTGGATGTCCTGCGGTGGCAGGGATGTAATGGACGCCCTCGACATCAACCACTCAAGGTTGAAGTACTCCGGCCCGGTGCTTTTGGGCGGTGGCCTGCTGAAATATTCATCCTGCAGCAGTGCTTGCAGGAGTGCCTGGCGGATGTTGCCGGATGCGGCGAACTGTCCGTCCTGGTCCAGCGGCGCATGGAGTTCGCGCCGTGCCCACGCATCCATGAGGGTATTGCCCGGTCCGGTGTCGAATCCGGTGACCCGGCTGGCGGTACGGTCCGGCAAAACCGTAATGTTGGCGATGCCGCCGATGTTCAGCACCACACGAGATTCCTGATCCGAGGCAAATACCGCGTGGTGAAAGCCGGGTACCAGGGGCGCGCCCTGTCCGCCAGCCTCAATGTCAGCGCTGCGAAAGTCTGCAATCACATCGATTCCGGTGAGTTCGCTGATCAGGCGCGGATTGCCGATTTGCAGTGAGTAGGGCACAGGTGCGTCCGGTTCATGGCGGATAGTCTGTCCGTGACTGCCGATCGCGGTGATTTGTGTGGCGCTGAAATGGGTGTCTGCCAGCAGGGTATTGGCGGCTTGTGCAAATGCCCGGCCAATATCATTGTCGAGCGCGGTCAGGTTTTCTGCTAGTGGATTTTCGAGTCGGGTAGCGGCGTCCAGCCGCTTGCGCAAGTCCGCCGGATACCTGCTGCCATGTTTCGCAACCAGTACCGGCTGGCCGGAGGAACAGTCAACCAGCGCGGCATCGATGCCATCCATGCTGGTACCGGAGATCAGCCCGATGTAGAGACCGGTCTTGGAGTTCATATTTTTCCGGTTATCGCGGTTTGCCACTGTGCTGGTAACACCGCGCTCGCGGGGTACTTCCGGCTGAATTTGCTGGCAGGATTATTCCGTGCTGGCAACCTGAACATCACGTACCAGGTCAAGCTGCGCAATCAGTGCCCGTGCCTTGCTGTCGAAGTCGGCGCGGTATTTTTGATTGAGCGGATCTGCGCCGGGCAGCTTTACGCGGAGTGGATCACGGTGTACACCATCGACCCGGAACTCATAGTGCAAGTGGGGGCCAGTAGCCAGTCCGGAACTGCCGACATAGCCGATGATCTGGCCCTGGCTGACACGGCTGCCATTCGCCAGGCCGCCGCGGAATTTGGACATGTGGCCATACAGGGTGCTGTACTTCGAGCCATGCTGAATAATGACGGTATTGCCGTAACCGCCTTTCTGTCCACGGAATATGATCTTTCCATCGCCGGTTGCCTTGATCGGTGTGCCGGTTGATGCTGCGTAGTCGACCCCCTTGTGGGCGCGTATCTTGTTCAGCACGGGGTGCAATCGGCCCAGGCTGAAACCGGAGCTGATACGACTGAATTCCACGGGGGTACGTAGAAAGGCTTTGCGCATACTTTTGCCGTCTATCGAGTAATAGCCGGTATTTCCCCCAGCATCCGTGTAACGAATGGCCTGATAGCGTTTACCCTGATTCATGAACTCGGCTGCCAGGATCGTTCCATTGCCGATACTTTCCCCGTCCACATACATTTCCTGATACAAAATGGTGAACTGGTCACCTGCGCGAATATCGAGTGCGAAATCGATGTCCCAAGCAAAGATTCCAGCCAGTTCCATGGTCATGCTGTCTGACAGACCGGCCTTGCTACCGGCGAGAAACAGTGAGCTTTCTATTTTTGCGCCGGCATTCCTGGTGCGGAATTCGGGAGTTTGCGTAATCGTGCTTACATCAAAGCCGTTGTCGGTACGAACGACTTCCAGTGTGTTAAGACGATCAATCGGGTAGCTCAACCTGACCAGATGACTGTCGTCTCCGGTTATCACGCGCAGTGTCTGGCCAGGAAAGATTTTCTTCAGATTCCCGGTTGCGCCGCCCTGTTCCAGCAGGTTGTGCAGTTCCTGTGGGGGGATGCCCAGCCGTGCGAAGATCACTGCCAGGCTATCGCCGTTCTTGACGGTGATTTCCTGCCACTGTTCGTCGGATGCCACGGCGGGTGGTGCTGCGGAACTGGCGGGAATGTCCAGCTTGATGGTTTGGCCGCTGAGGTCTGTCGCGATTCCGTCAGCTGCTGCTCGGTCCAATGCGTCCGAGGCGCCAGCCTTGGGGCTGCTGGCCATTTGATCCGGAAGTTCCAGTTTACTGTGCCGAGTGGCCTGGGCGGGTTCCGG
>CAJQOV010000108.1 GCA_905480065.1 uncultured Gammaproteobacteria bacterium
GTGTTGCGGCCTACAACATACCCTCGGCCCAGGTGGACGGTCAGGATGTCGAGCTGGTCTACAAGGCTGCAGTCAAGGCAATCAAGCAGGTGCGCGGTGGCAAGGGCCCGTATTTCCTCGAGCTGATGACCTACCGCTATCGCGGTCATTCGATGTCCGATTCCAATGCCTATCGTGCCAAGACCGAGGAGCGCATGTGGAGCAAGCGCGATCCGGTGATCAAGTTTCGCGACCGCCTGATCGAGGCCGGACTGATCACGCTGAAGCAATTCAAGGACATGGACACGGAGATCCTGGACGAGATCGAGGAGGAAGTGATCCGCTTTGCCACCGAGTCCCCCGAGCCGCACATCTCGGATGTCGAGAAATATGTGCTGGCCGAGAACGATCCCTGGGTGCACGGTGGGGTGGACAATGGCTGAGATCATGATGTGGGAGGCGATCCGGCGCGCGCATGACGAAGAGCTCGCCAATGACCCGCTGGTGATCGCCATGGGCGAGGACATCGGCGTGGTTGGTGGTACCTACAAGGCCACGCTGGGTCTGTATGACAAGTACGGCGAGAAACGCATTATCGATACACCGATCTCTGAAAACGGTTACACCGGGCTGGGTATCGGCGCCTCGTTTGTCGGTGTGCGCCCGATCATCGAAATCATGTCGGTGAATTTTTCCTGGCTCGCCATGGACCAGATCTTCAACACCGCCGCCAAGGTGCGCTACATGTCCGGTGGCCAGCTGACAGCGCCGATCGTGGTGCGTTCGCCGGGCGGTACCGCGCACCAGCTGGGCTCGCAGCATTCTGCGCGCATGGAAAAGGTGTTTATGGGCATCGCCGGGCTGCGCGTGGTCACACCGTCCAGTCCGCGCCAGGCCTACGGGCTGCTGAAGTCTGCGGTGCGCTGCAACGACCCGGTGTTCATCAATGAGCACGAGCTGATGTACAACATGAAAGGCGAGGTACCGGAACAGGAATACTTCCATCCGCTGGAAGGTTCCGAGGTCGCGCGCGCGGGCCGCGATGTGACCCTGTTCGGGTACAACATCTCGGTGCACTGGTGCCTGCAGGCGGCCGAACTGCTGTCGAAGCATCACGGCATCGAGGCCGAAGTGATTGACCTGTTTGCACTCAGTCCGCTGGACCGCGCGGGTATCCGCGACTCGGTGAGCAAAACGCATCGCGCGGTGATCGTGGAAGAGGCCGAGCCGGCAGTCGGCGTCGGCGCCGAGGTGATGGCGATCATCAATGAGGAATGTTTCTTCGAGCTGGATGCGGCGCCGGTGCGCGTGTCCGCACTGAACGTGCCGATCCCGTACAACCACGCACTGGAGAAGGCCGCGTTGCCGGATGCCAACGACGTGGTCGATGCCGTGCGCAAGATGTTCGGTGTCTAGCGTTTTCAAAATTCCAGAAATTGCCACAGAGATCTCAGAGTGAAAGAATGCTTCGTATGATTTTTCGATTCTCTGTGTGCTCTGTGCCCTGTGTGGCTGTATTCACCATAATGGATCAATATGGCTGAACCCTATGTAATCAAGATGCCCCAGCTGTCCGACACCATGACGGAAGGTGTCATCGTCAGCTGGGAAAAGAACATCGGTGATGCGGTCAAGCGCGGCGAAATCGTCGCCACTGTCGAGACCGACAAGGCGGTCATGGATGTCGAGGTGTTCCGCGACGGTTACCTGTCCGGACCTCTCGCCCCGGTCGATGCCGTGGTGCCGGTGACACACGCGATTGGCTACCTGGTAGAGTCAAAATCCGAGGTCGATGCCAGTACGGCGAAACCCGCTGGCCAGGCCGCGCCGGCGGCCCCTGCACACGCCGTGGCCGCTGCAGCATCTCCTGCGGTTGTCGCAACCCCGGCAGCAACCGGCGTCACACCCGCACCGCGTCCGCAAGGCAACCGCGCGTCACCGCTGGCGCGCAAACTGGCCGCACAGAGCGGTACCGATATCGATCGCCTCAGCGGTTCCGGCCCGGGTGGGGTGGTCACCGCGGCCGATGTGCAGCGTGCACCGGCACCCTTCGAAGTGGCGGTACCCGGCAACGGCCGCCCCATGAAATCGATGGAAAAGGCGATCTCGCGCGCCATGGCGTCATCCATTTCGATGCCGACCTTCCGCGTAACCACGCATATACACCTGGAAGGTTTGATGACGGCGGCGAAGGGCGCAGGCGTGTCGGTTACCGTCGCGATTGCGCGTGCCTGCGGGCTGGCGATTGCCAGACACCCGAAGATGAACTGGTGTTACCAGCCGGATGACAAGCTGATCGAGCGCAGCCAGGTCGACATCGGCATGGCGGTGGCCGCCGATGACGGCGGGCTGGTGGTGCCGATCCTGCGTGGTTGCGAAGCGCGCGAGCTGGGTGAACTGAATACTGACTGGAAGGACCTCGTGGCGCGTGCGCGCACCCGTCACCTGAACCCGGAGGAATTTACCGGCGCCACCTTCCAGATCTCCAACATGGGTATGTTCGATATCAGTTACTTTGATGCCATCGCTACGCCCGGTCTGGCCGCGATCCTGGCAATCTCCTCGAATGCCGACAGGGGCAGTGCATTCACCATCACCGCGGACCATCGTGTCATCAATGGAGCGGACGTGGCGCTGTTCCTGCGCACGCTGAAAGAACTGGTTCATGCACCGGCTGACTGGATGGGTCCGGCAGGCCCGGCGATCCCGGCCGGTGACTGGGACTACGACGTGGTGGTCATCGGCGGCGGTCCGGGCGGAGAAGACTGTGCGCGTGACCTGGTCTCCCACAAGCTGAAGGTGGCGCTGGTCAACGATGCACCGTTCCCCGGTGGCGAGTGCCTGTGGCGCGGCTGCATCCCGTCCAAGGCCTGGCGTGCCGCAGCCGATCGCATGCGCGACCGCGCCGAAGATGCGCACCTGGGTGTGACCGGCACCGACAAGGCGAAGCTGGTATGGAAGGACCTCGAGGCGCATCGGCGCAAGGTGCTGGAGACGCGCGGCGAGATGGCGCTCAAGACAGACAAGGGGGTACGCATCGACTACCTGCAGGGGTTTGGCCGTTTCGTGGATGCACACACCCTGGCCATTCATACTTCCACCAACAGTGCAGATCCGCATACCCGTGCCGCCATGCCGGAAGGCAAGGCTGCAAAAACGCTCAGCTTCGGCTGTGCGGTGATCGCGACCGGCGCGCCGCCATTCGTGCCGCCCATTCCGGGGGCACAGGAAGGGCTGGACAGCGGAGGCGTGCTGACCTCGGATACCGTTTGGTCACTGTCGGCAGCGCCGAAGAAACTGGCGGTCATCGGTGGCGGTGCGATCGGTGTCGAGATGGCGCAGATCTTTCATGACTTCGGTGCAAAGGTAACCTTGCTGGAGGCGCAGCCGCGCATCCTGGCTGAAGTCGAAGCCGAGATTGCCAGCAGCCTGACGGAAATTCTCGTGGCCGAACCACGTCTCGAGGTATTGACCGGTGCGGCCGTGAACAAGATCAGCGGCACGCCCGGCAAGATGAAGGTGAGCTACACCGACCGTAACGGCAAGTCGCACAACCTGGCGGTCGATTACGTGATCATGGCGACCGGCAAGCGGCCGGAGCTGGATGGCCTGAACCTGGCCGATGCCGGTGTGGCCAGCGAACGCAGCATCATCACTGCCGATACGCGTTGCCGTACCAGCGTGCCGCACATCTTCGCCGTCGGTGACGTGATCGGTGGCCTGATGCTGGCGCACACTGCGGCACAACAGGGACGGGTCAGTGCCGCGACCATACTTGGCGAAAACATGCAGTACGACCAGGACAAGGATTGTGGTGTGATCTTCTCGCGTCCGCAGGCCGCATTTGTCGGCCTGTCGGTGGAGCAGGCCAAGGCGAAGGGGCTGGATGTAGCCGAGGTGAAGGTGCCGATGAACATCGATGCCAAGGCGATGATCAACCACGAAACGCATGGCATGATCAAGATCGTTGCCGACAAGGCGACGCACCGGGTGGTCGGTGTGCATTTCCTGGCGGATCACGCAGACACGCTGATCGGCGAGGCGGTCATGATGGTGGCCGGCAACCTGACCCTGGAGCAGGTGGGCGAGGCGATTCACCCGCATCCGACCCAGACCGAATTGTTCGGCGACATGGCGCGGCGCCTGTTGTCGCGCCTGCGACGCAGCACCAAAAAGGCCAAGGCGTAAATAAAGACCGTCCGTATCTGCCGTGGAGCCAGGCACTGTCGTGAATCGTTGGCTTCCTTATCCCTCAGGGAGAAGGCCAGAGCCTGCAGCTGCGCAGGCGGATGACGGGGGAATCAGCTGTTTTGATCCCCTCACCCCAACCCTCTCCCGGAGGGAGAGGGGGGATGGGCAAAATCGCACGGTGTGCCGTGCGCACCATAAATGGCTTTCTGCCAGCAGGCGGGGGCGCAAAAGGGCATAGACACTCATGTCAGACGTAAAAAAAGTGGTACTCGCCTACTCGGGCGGACTGGACACCTCGGTTATCCTCAAGTGGCTGGAACAAACCTATGGCTGCGAGGTAGTGACCTTCACCGCCGACATCGGCCAGGGCGAGGAGATCGAGCCGGCGCGCGCCAAGGCCAAGGCCATGGGTGTCAGGGAAGTCTATATCGAGTCGTTGCGCGAGGAATTTGCGCGCGACTTCGTGTTCCCGATGTTTCGCGCCAACACCATCTACGAGGGCGAGTACCTGCTCGGTACTTCCATCGCGCGTCCGCTGATTGCCAAGCGCCTGGTGGAGATCGCCAAGGAAACCGGAGCGGATGCCATCGCGCACGGTGCGACCGGCAAGGGCAATGACCAGGTGCGGTTCGAACTCGGCGCCTATGCGCTCAACCCGGATATCAAGATCATTGCACCGTGGCGCGAGTGGGACCTGACCTCGCGCGAGAAACTACTGGCCTACGCCGAACAGCACAACATTCCGGTCGAACACAAGAAAGGCAAGAAATCGCCATACTCGATGGATGCGAATTCGCTGCATATTTCCTACGAGGGCGGCATCCTGGAAGATCCATGGTCGGAACCGGAAGACGACATGTGGTTGTGGAGCGTCGCACCGGAGCGTGCACCGGATACCCCGACCTATGTCGAGATCACGTTCGAGCATGGCAATGCAGTGGCCGTTGACGGCAAGTCCGCAAGTCCCGGCCGGGTGATGGAGATCCTCAACAAGCTGGGCGGTGAGAATGGTATCGGGCGTTCCGATATCGTCGAAAACCGTTACGTCGGCATGAAGTCGCGTGGCTGTTACGAGACGCCGGCCGGCACCATCCTGCTCAAGGCACATCGGGCGATTGAGTCGCTGACGCTGGACCGCGAGGCCGCGCACCTGAAAGACGAACTGATGCCGCGCTATGCCAGCATGATCTACAATGGTTACTGGTGGAGTCCGGAACGCAGGCTGTTGCAGGAGCTGATCGACGCGTCGCAGGAGCATGTCAACGGGACGGTACGACTCAAGCTGTACAAGGGCAATGTAATCATGGCCGGGCGCAAGTCGGATACCGACAGCCTGTTCGATGCGCGCATTGCGACCTTCGAAGATGACGCCGGCGCCTATAACCAGAAGGACGCCGAAGGTTTCATCAAGCTGAATGCACTGCGCATGCGTATTGCTGCCAGCCTGAAACGGAACAAATAAATTCGGGGATAGCCCCGAATGGCGCATGCCTGAGTGATGATGCCTGGATAAAAGAATAAATCGCCACGAACAGACCCGGAAATATTCACCGTCATGTCCGTGGATTCCGTGGCCAAGTACCGGGCTACTGGTTTAAGTAACTGCCATTCGAGACCGGGCACGATTGTTTGCTGTAATAGTACTTGCTGCTGGCTGCGGTAAAGAAAATGTGGTCTGTCTCCGGGGATCAAAAAGAACATGGAATATTCTCCATCATTTCCGTGTCTTCCGTGGATTCCGTGGCCATGTACCGGGCTACTGGTTTAAGTAACTGCGATGCGGGACCGGGCACGGTTGTTTGCTGTAAGAGTACTTGCTGCTGGCTGCGGTAAAGAAAATGTGGTCTGTCTCCGGGGATCAAAAAGAACATGGAATATTCTCCATCATTCCCGTGTCTTCTGTGGATTCCGTGGCCATGTACCGGGCTACTGGTTTAAGTAACTGCGATGCGGGACCGGGCACGATTGTTTGCTGCCAGAGTAATTGCTGCTGACTCTGGTACTCTCTATCCCCCTCTCCCTCCGGGAGAGGGTTGGGGTGAGGGGATCAATACAGGTGATCCTCTCATCATCCGCAAGAACAAAACGTGGCCTGTCCCCGGAGAACAAAACCATGAACGTCTGCCCGATACTCTGTATGCCGCGTCGCTGGTTCAACCTGGCCGGCTTCCTGTTCTGTGCTGCCGTACTGGGCTATGCCTACCACGCGCAGTTCGACCTGGGTATCGAACCCTGTCCGTTATGCATCTTCCAGCGCGTCGCCTTTCTCGCCACCGGCGTGTTCTTTCTGCTCGCTGCCATTCACCATGCCGGCCGCATCGGCAGTCGTATCTATGCTGTGCTGATAGCGCTGTCCGCGCTGGCCGGTGCCGCGATCGCTGCGCGGCATGTCTGGTTGCAGCATCTGCCGCCGGACCAGGTGCCGGAATGTGGTCCGGGGCTGGACTACATGCTGGAGGTATTCTCGTTTTCCGAAACCTTGCGCAAGGTATTCACCGGTTCCGGGCAATGCGCCGAGGTGAACTGGCAGTTTCTCGGTTTCAGCATGCCGGAGTGGGGGCTGCTATGCTTTATCGGGCTTGCCATTGGTGGCCTGGCGCGCAACTGGCTGCGCGATCAGTGAACTAACACGTTTACCGGAGAATCTGTTTATGCGTTTGCTGCACACCATGCTGCGGGTCGGAAATCTGGATCGTTCCATTGAGTTTTACACTGCTGTGCTGGGCATGCGCCTGTTGCGTCGCAAGGATTACCCGGACGGGAAATTTACCCTGGCCTTTGTCGGCTATGGTAATGAGCGGGATCACACCGTGATCGAGTTAACGTACAACTGGGACACCGATCATTACGACCTCGGCCAGGGCTTCGGCCATATCGCCATCGAGGTGGACAGCGTGTACGAGGCGGTGGAAACCCTGCGCAGTCGTGGCGGCAAGGTGATTCGTGAAGCCGGACCGATGAATGCCGGCACCACCATTATCGCCTTTGTCCAGGACCCGGACGGTTACGCCATCGAACTGCTGGGCAAAAAGAACTGATGGGATTCTGATTGAGCAAAACTTGGCCTCCCCGCGAATGCAGGGAGGCAGCCATGCAGTGCTTTGATACAGGCTGGATGACTCGTCGTGCGCACCCTGCATACCACCCGGCGGTGCTGTTAACAGGAGCGACGGTTCCCGGATACCTGCCTGGCGTTATTCCTTGAGTACCAGCCGGAGTGCGCCGTCGTGTACCTCGATGTTGTCCACGCCATCGGCAAACGCCTTCCAGAAGCCGGCACTACCGCCAAACTCCTGCACCAGGTCGATGTTCTTCATGTTGCCGAGCCAGGCATTCGGGATCGGTACGCCCATCACGCTGACACCTTTCAGGATGACGATCGGCTTCCCGTTACGGTAGGACGTCTCGACACCGGCACGTACCTTGATGACCTGGCCGGCGAGGATCGGGAAGTCCGGATCGACGTGGACCAGTAGCTTGGCGCTGATCAGACCCTCGGACAGATCGATGGCCAGTTTCTTCGCCAGGTCGCTGTTTTTCGCCACCAGCGAATTCAGTTCCCGTTCCGACAGAGTGATGCTGCGGTCCGCACCTGCCTCGCTGTAGGCCTCGGGCTCCAGTCGCCCGGCATTGGTGGCGGCCAGCTCGCGTTGTGCCTTGGCGTAACCGCGTGTCTGGCGGGTTTGCAGTCCATCGAGGCGTTCGAGTTTCTGTTCGAGTACCTGCTCTTCCTGCCCGGATAACTGTACCGGCCTGAACTCGGACGGAAACAGGTAGGTGGTAATCACCCAGTATGACAGTGCAACTGTCGCCAGGATCGTGACCAGAACGATAAAGGCAGTCTGCCAGCCGTTCCGGCCTGGTCTGACGAGGTCATGCACTTGCGGTGTTGTATCCATGGGCCAATGGTCGCGCAAAAGCCGGGTGGGTACAACGCCTGCTGCCACCCGCGAAAATCACCTATAATGCGCTCGTTTTCTCAGCCGGAGGATCGATCGTGCGCTGGAGAGGTGGCCGCAGGAGCAGCAATATCGAGGATCGGCGCGGCCGGCCGGGTAGCGGTGTTTTGAAGGGGGGCGTCGGTACCATCGTTGTCGTCCTGGCGCTGGGTTACTTGCTCGGCATTGATCCGATCGTGCTGTTGCAGCTGCAGCAGGGTATGGCCCCGCCGGTAGCGAGCGTGCCCTATCAGGCCGGTCCGGAAGAGCAGGAGCTGACAGATTTTGTCTCGGTTGTGCTGGCGGATACCGAAGATAGCTGGCACGAGCTGTTTCAACAGGCCGGTCAAAAATACCAGGAGCCGGGCCTGGTGTTGTTCAGCGGCGCAGTACAATCGGCGTGTGGTTCCGCCAGCGCCGCGGTGGGACCGTTCTATTGTCCGGGCGACCGCAAGATCTATCTTGATGTCGATTTCTTCAACGACCTCACACAGCGCTATGGTGCACCGGGTGATTTTGCGCAGGCCTACGTGATTGCGCACGAGGTTGGTCACCACGTGCAGAACCTCCTCGGTACCAGCAGCAAGGTGCGCACGGCGCAGCAGGGGCTGGGTACGGCCGAATCCAATGCCTTGTCGGTGAAACTGGAACTGCAGGCCGACTGTTATGCCGGCCTGTGGGGCAACCATGCCGACCGCAGCCGGCAGGTGCTGGAACAGGGCGATATTGACGAGGCATTGCATGCCGCGACCGCGATCGGCGATGATCGCCTGCAACAGCAGGCGCGTGGCTATGTGGTGCCGGAATCGTTCACCCACGGCAGTTCGGCACAGCGCGTGGCGTGGTTCCGGCGCGGCATCGAGCACGGCGCCGTCGCTGACTGCAATACGTTTCAATGACTGTGTAGCTGTGAAGCAGGCACTGTCACGTTTATTCAGTGATTTCGGCCCGGCGCGCCTGGATCAGGTCTTTGCGGGCTGGACTGGATTCCCGCGTGCGCGGCAATGGCGATGGATGTCTTGATCCGTTGTTTGTCCTCCAATCATCACGAGAGCAGGAAATGACATGAAATTTCTTACCCTGGAGAGCGGTCAGCTTGGCGCGTTGATCGATGCTAGCGTTATTGATATCCCGGCTGCGGCAACGGCCCTGTCCGGAACCTGTCCGGCAGACACGCTGACCGCGCTGATCGAGTCCGGTGACGATGCAGCCCGACAGGTATGGGCACTCGCACAACGCGCGTATGAGCAGGATATCGCCACCCGTGCCTTTGCCGACGTTGCGCCGCTGGCGCCAATTCCGGTGCCGCGTCGCAACATCCTTTGTCTCGGCAAGAACTACCTCGAACATGCCCGGGAGATTGCGCAGAAAATGGATATATCCGGTGATGCACCGGCCAAACCGATCTTCTTTACCAAGGCGACCACCGCAGTGATCGCGCCGGGCATGCCAATACCCGCGTACCCCGAGCTGACCCGCAAGCTGGACTACGAGGCGGAGCTGGCATTGATCATCGGTCGCGGAGGTCGCGACATCGCGCCGGAGCATGCCTGGGACCACGTGTTTGGTTACACCGCGATCAACGACATCTCCGCGCGTGACTTGCAGAAGGACCACGGGCAGTGGTTTCGCGCCAAGAGTCTGGACGGCTTCGCGCCGATGGGTCCGGTGGTGGTGCATCGCAGCGTGATGCCGGCCCCCGCCGACATCCGGGTGCAGAGCATGGTCAATGGCGAGCTGCGCCAGGATGCCACGCTGGATCAGCTGATTTTCGATGTGCCGGCCATCATCTCGGTGTTGTCGAGTGGCATGACGCTGTTGCCCGGCGACATCATCGCGACCGGCGCGCCGGCCGGTGTCGGGATGGGCTTTTCACCGCCGAAGTATCTTCAGCCCGGCGATGAAGTGGTGGTGGAAGTGACCGGCGTGGGCCCGTTACGTAATCCGGTGCGCTGACTGGACATGCATGCTTAAACGCGCGGCAGTTCAGTAGCGCCGGTTTGCCAGGCGAGCCTGGTTGGCGGATCCGGTCAGCGGCAGGCGGGACGCTTGCCCCGTTGCTGTGCCCGGGTCTGTAACTGCAGGGCTTCCGGGATGGCCTTCTGCAGGTCGCTGATGCGGGTGCCGTGCGACGGGTGCGTGGACAGGAATTCGGGTGGCTGGCCACTGTTGGCGCGGCCCATGTTGGTCCACAGGCGGGTACTTTCCCGCGGATCGAAGCCGGCGCGTGCCATGTACTTGAGTCCGATCAGGTCGGCCTCGCTCTCCTGCAGGCGCGAGTAGGGCAACAGTACGCCATATTGCGCACCCACCCCCAGCAGCCCCATCAGCGTTTGACCGGTTCCGCTGGATGGGCTGGCAACGGCGTTGATCAACCCGATTCCCTGCTTCACGGCAAATTGCTGAGACACCCGCTCGTTGGAATGGTGTGCCTGCACGTGCGCGACCTCGTGTCCGATCACGGTCGCCAGCTGGTCCTGGTTGGTGGCGACCTTGAGCAGTCCGGTGTTGACGCCGATCTTGCCGCCGGGCAGCGCAAAGGCATTGGCGCTATCGTCCTTGAATACCACGACCTCCCAGGTGCCGCGTACCTCGCGGGTGATGGCATTCGCTACACACTGCACGTACTGGTTGGTGGTACGGTTGCTTTCCACCGGGGTCTTGCCCTTGATGTTGTCAAAGGCCTGCAGACCCATCTGGTTCATCTGGCTGTCCGGCATCAGCATCAGCTGCGAGCGGCCGGTAGGCGAGGTTGCACAGCCAGCCAGCAGTCCGAACACGCAAGACAATATCAACAACAGGAATTTCATCAACGTCCTCCATACACTCCGGTGTGAATTATACGAGATCCGCGCCCCGGTTGTGGCCGTATTAGCGGGTGGGTTCCGGGCCGACACCTGCCGCGGCAGGGTGCCGCCGCTGTGCAGCCACATGGCCAGTAACCAGGGTACCGCAACGCCTCACTGCCGACCCGGGTGGCCAGACCAAGATGACGCCAATACCGGCTGCCGGGACTGACATCCTGCTGCCGCGCATGCGCGCCGGAGAAATAATAAGGCCACAGGGTTTGCACCGTGCGGCCCCGACTATCGGTATTCTGCCGGACGTTTGGCGTCTGGCCAGCCCCGCGCTGCCGCATGCAGGCAAGTCCGGTCACCATACCGGCAATCGGTGTTTGCACATACGGATTGGGGAAATGCGTTTCTTGCAGAAACGCCGGACGCCGGTCAACCGGATTTGGCTATGGCGTGCCAGCTAGTAGGGTTGCTTGACGAGTACGCGCAGCTTCTCGATATCCTTGATGCGAAATCCGAACGAATAGGCACCGTTGCTGTTACGTTGCGCGAATTGCAACGACTTGCTGGTGGCGCCGGTAAGGCGATACTCCTTTTCCTCGACATTGCGCCGGGTTACCTTAACGGTTGCTCCGATGTACTTGTGCGCTTCTTCCAGTGGCACGGTCCTGTATGCCAGCCGGAAGCGCTGTTCCGGTTCGGATTCCACTTTCTTGTTGATGCGGCTGGCGCTGAGGTTGTCCTTTTCAGCCTGTTGCTCAAGGTTTGCCTGGATTGCGTCCTGCTTTGCCTGTTCCTGGTCGATAAATTCCCTGGCATAGGCGAGCGTCTGTTGCCTGCTGATATTTATGCCGGATTTTTCCGAAAAATTCTTGCTGGCCTTGATAAACAGCTCTGCGTCGAAGCGGGACAGGCGTTGCGTCTCCATGCCTTGCTGTATCCGGGTGTTGGCGCGCAGCAATTCCCAGCCACCCCAGGCACTGAACAGATAGAATGCGAGACCGACGGTGGTGCAGGTGCTGACGAGGTACAGCAGGAACGGTTTCTTCACGGAATCCCAGTATTTCATACCAAACAGCGCGGCAGAAACGGGTGACAGCAGCAGCACGCCTACCCCCCAGCCTGCGTGCTTGCCGAATGCGCGTAACGTGAGCCAGCTGAACGACAACACGGAAAAGACGGCCAGAAGCTGGGTAATCATGTACAGGTGATTCATTGCTGCTTCCCGTTGCGTTTTCAGACGCGCCAACGCGCTATACCGCTTACATGGATCGACAGGTGGGAGCCTGACCTTGATAGCCCGGCGGTATTATTCACGTCCCGCCGGGTGCTCCAGGTGTGTGAACTGCTTCAATTTCCCCGGGGTACCGGCTGAAATAACGCAGCAAATCAATAATGTGGGGGAGGGGGTTCGTGCCCGGCGGCGGGTGCGAGTGCGGAACTCAGGCCTTTCAGCTGTGCTTCCAGCTGGCGGATCATGTCCGCCTGGCGTGCGCTGCGTTGTTCCTGTTGCAGCAGTGAACGTGTCATTTCATCGAGTGCCGCCTCCAGGTGCATGAGGCGGATCTCGAGGTCTTCCAGGCGTTGTTCCAGTTGTTGTGACATGGCGGTGCGCTTCAGAGCCTGCTGTGTACCGCGGCTGAGCCCTGTTTTGCCTTCGCCAGGGCGTCCTCGGTGGACTGACCGCGGGCCAGCACCACGCCCATGCGCCGCTGGCCGGAGACCTCCGGTTTGCCAAACAGGCGCAGCTGGGTGTCCGGCATGGCCAGCGCCGCCTCCAGGTTTTCGTAGCACACCTGGTGCGAGTGACCTTCAGCCAGGATGACACTGGAGGCGGACGGTCCATGCTGGCGAATATTCGGGATCGGCAGTCCGAGAATGGCGCGCGCATGCAGCGCGAACTGTGACAGGTCCTGCGAGATCATGGTGACCATGCCGGTGTCATGCGGGCGTGGCGAGACTTCGCTGAAGATCACTGCATCGCCTTTGATAAACAGTTCGACCCCGAAGATACCGCGCCCGCCCAGCGCCGCGGTGATCTTGCCGGCCATGTCGCGTGCGCTGCCCAGTGCGGTTTCGCTCATCGCCTGCGGTTGCCACGACTGACGATAGTCCCCGTCGACCTGCACGTGACCAATCGGGTCGCAGAAACTGGTGCCGCCCGCGTGGCGTACCGTCAACTGGGTGATTTCATAGTCAAAATCAACGAATCCCTCGACGATTACCTTGCCGGCACCGCTGCGGCCGCCGGCCTGGGCGTACTCCCACGCGGCATCGATCCCGGCAGGCGTTGTTACCGTACTTTGGCCCTTGCCGGAGGAACTCATGATTGGTTTCACCACGCAGGGCAGGCCGATCTCGGCAATCGCTCCGTCAAACTCCGGGCGGCTGGCGGCAAAGCGATAGGGCGAGGTGCGCAGGCCGAGTTCTTCGGCTGCCAGGCGGCGAATTCCTTCGCGGTTCATGGTCAGCCGGGCGGCGCGCGCGGTGGGGATTACGTTGTAGCCTTCCGCTTCCAGTTGCACCAGTGTGTCGGTGGCGATGGCCTCGATCTCGGGTACGATGAAGTGCGGCTGTTCCAGCTCGATGACCGCGCGCAGGGCGGTGCCGTCCAGCATGGAAATGGTGTGACTGCGATGGGCGACCTGCATGGCCGGGGCATTTTCATAGCGGTCCACCACGATGACTTCCACGCCCAGCCGCTGCAACTCGATGACCACT
>CAJQOV010000109.1 GCA_905480065.1 uncultured Gammaproteobacteria bacterium
GAGGGCGGCGGCCTCCGGGTAGACGGTCACCATGCTCATCTCGCGGGTGACCGGGTGATTCAGATAGCCGGTTACCACCACGAAGGCCGGATTTTCCACGCCGAAAGAGGCGCTGTTGGCGTCAACCACCTTGCCGGGCAGCTGCAACAGCCCGAGCTGGTCGGCCAGCGCTTGCAGGCCGGGCAACGTGCCCGGTTCGCTCAGCCACAGCAGGTTGCCGCCACGCCCGAGGTAATCCTGGATCGCGGCGACCTCGCCCGGCAGCAAGGAAACCCGCGGGCTGGCCAGCACCAGCAGGCTGGTGTTGGAGGGGATGGCCGACTCGGCCAGGTTGAGTACCTGTACCTGCATGCCCTTGCGTTCCAGTTCCGCGCCGAATGCGCCCATGCCGAAATTGGTGTCGCCGGCAGGCGGGCGTTCCCCGTGGCCGGTAATGAAAACCACCCAGCGTTTTTCCTGCCGCGACAGGCGCAGCAGGGCGTTGGTCAGGTGTTGTTCCCCGAGCGCCTGGATATGCTCGCTGGCGCCGCGATAACGGATCACGATGGCGCCACCCTGGGTGATGCCGAGTTCGCGCAGCTGCTCCGGGACGGTGTCCGGGTTGATGAACTCCAGCGTGATATCCGGCTTGAAGCGCTGGTAACTGCCGACCAGGGCGCGGATCTGCGGGCGCAGCAGGTCATCATTACCGACGTAGGCGACGATGGCGACCGGTTCGGTCAGCGTGTCGAGCAGCTTGCGCGTGTCACTCGATACCGTGTTGCGCGCACCATGGGTCCAGTCTGCCTGGTAGCTGTACTGGGTGCTGAGCCAGGCCAGCATGCCGATGATGCCGGTAAACAGGACGCCGAACAGCAGGCCCTGCAGGCGTAACTGAATGCGCGAACGTTGCGTGACTCGCATGGGTCAGTTCTGCAGCCGCATGCGGTCCAGCTGGCGCACGGTGAAGACCAGGAACAGCACGGCGATCAGCAGGTAGTAGGCGATATCGGTGCTGTTTACCAGCCCCTTCAGCAGCGGCTCATAGTGTTCGATGATGGACAGGTAGCCCAGTACGCCGGATTCGTCGCCGGACAGGCCGCTGCCGCGCCGCAGGATCAACAGCATCAACACCAGTCCATAGGTAGTGACGGCGGCGACTGTCGGTTGCTGGGTCAGCGAGGACAGGTACACGCCCATGGCGCTGAAGGCCGTCATGATCAGCAGCAGACCCAGCATGCAGGCGGCCAGCTTGCCGAGATCGAGTGTACTGCCGGCCAGCAGCGACAACGGCATCAGTGCCAGCATGGCCAGCAGCACCACAAAGAAACCGAGTACACCGAGGTACTTGCCGATCACGATCTCGGTCATCGATACCGGTGCGGAGAACAGCAGGCTGAGGGTGCGGCTGCGGCGCTCCTCGCTGAGTACGCGCATGGTGATCAGTGGCGTGATCAGCAGCAGCACGGTGGCGGCGTCGGCAAACAGCGGTGCGATGATCAGGTCGGCGATGCCGGGCGCGCCCTCGAGCGCGGCGAGCTGAGGCTGCAGTTCCATGAAATATTCAATATGTGACAGGAACTGGAAGGCCAGTATGCATTGGGTTACCGCGAGTATCGCCCACGCCAGTGGTGACAGGAACAGGCTGCGCAGTTCGCGTGCGGCAATGGTGAAGATCATGCGGCCGCTTCCGTGTCGTGCGGTGTGGCGTCACCGGTGGTCAGGTCGATAAAGATCTGTTCCAGCGTGCTGCGTTCGCTGCCGAGCTCAACCAGCCGCCAGCCGGCGCTGACGGAGCGTTCGATCAACGCCTCGGACGGGTCCTGGCCGGCAAAGAACAGGCGCACGCGCTGGTCGTCCAGCATGTCCACCCGCTGCACGCCCGGCAGCTGTTGCAGTGCACTGGCATCGGGAGTTGCCAGGAAGCGGGCCAGCAATGCATGTGCCCGGGTGCGCTGTTCGAGATCGGCCGTGTGGTCGGAAAACACCAGGCGCCCGCGATGGATGATCTGTACCCGGTTGCAGGTGGCCTGCACCTCGGGAAGGATGTGGGTGGAGAGGATGATGCCGTGGTCGCGCCCCAGCTCGCAGATTAGGTTGCGGATCTCGCGGATCTGCAGCGGGTCGAGGCCAACGGTCGGCTCATCGAGGATCACCACCGCCGGGGTATGAATGATGGCCTGCGCAATGCCGACGCGCTGCTGGTAGCCCTTGGACAGGTTGCCGATCAGGCGCCGGCCGACGTCACCGAGTCCGCAGCGTTCCTTGGCGGTAGCGATGGCGGCCGGCTGCAGCCGGCGTTCGATGCGATTCAGTCGTGCACAGTAGGCGAGATATTCATCGACCGTGAGTTCGCGGTATACCGGTGGCTGTTCCGGCAGGTAGCCGATGTCCAGCTTGGCGCGCCGCGGTTCGTCGAGCAGGTCAACGCCAAGGATACGGATGGCGCCTGCGCTGGGTGCCAGGTTGCCGGTAATCATCTGCATGGTGCTGGTTTTGCCGGCGCCGTTCGGGCCCAGGAAGCCAAGCACGTCGCCGCGTGCAAGCTCGAAGCTGACATCGCGGACTGCACAGGCCTGGCTGTAGTAGCGGTACAGGTTGGTGACTTGTACCAGCGGGGTGTTCGGCATGGCGCCTATTATTCTCTTCGGCGCCGTGAATACAAGGGATCAATCCGGTTCGATCGCCCGCGCAGCGCTGGTTGTGGCAAGGCTGCTCATGCGCGATGATTGACACCCTTGCCGCTGCTGTCCCGGTGACAGTCGCTGAGTCATCAGCCGGTAGTGTAATGAATGCATTGTTGCCGGTGATTGGGCAATGCGGGACAGGAAGGTCGTTATTCGAACGATGAACAGTGCGTCCCTTCTCCCTCCGGGAGAAGGCCGGGATGAGGGGATGAAAATCCAGGCATTTGGTTTGATTTTTCCTCTCTCACCCCCCGGTCCTCCCGGCAACGGCCCCATGCGTTGCTCCCGGCCCTGGCACCTGCCTCGCCTCGCCGGGTCCACCCCTGGACTCGTATCACCGACATGGCCGGGGCCGGCTTCTCGACCGCCTCGCGGTCAGCTTCTCCCGGTCGGCGTCGCGCAGGAACAGGGCATGGGTGGGACAGGGCAATGCAGCCTTGCGCATGTAGCGCGCCCGTGTGTGGCCGGACTGCCCTGACAGATGATCGATCCACAAGCCAAATCAGCTCGCTACCGCCTGGGCGTCGATACCGGCGGTACCTTCACGGATTTCGTGCTGTTCGACGGGGAGCGCCTGCTTGTGCACAAGGTGCTGTCCACGCCGGAGGCGCCGGAGCGCGCGATCCTGCAGGGGATTGCCGAGCTGGGGCTGGACAGCGGTGATTTGCAGGTAATCCATGGTTCCACCGTGGCCACCAATGCGGTGCTGGAGCGCAAGGGCGTGCGTACCGCGTATATCACCAACCGCGGCCTCGGTGATGTGCTCACCATTGGCCGCCAGGCGCGCCGCGAGCTCTATAACCTGCAGCCGCCGCCCGCGCCGCCGCCGGTGCCGCGCGAACTGTGCTGGGAAGTCGATGCCCGGACCGGGGCGGACGGCAAGCCCGTGGCGGCACTGACCGAGGCCGATCGCGCGGCGCTGCTGGCACTGCTGGAACAGCATCAGCCGGAGGCCGTGGCCATCAACCTGCTGTTTTCCTGGCTGGATGACCGGGATGAACGGGCGATCGAGTCCTGGTTGCCGGCGCGGCTGTTTGTGGCGCGTTCCTCTGCGGTGTTGCCGGAATACCGCGAATACGAGCGCGGCATCGCGACCTGGCTGAATGCCTGGGTGGGGCCACGCGTGGCCGGTTACCTGGCGCGCCTGGGACAGGCGCTGGCGCCGGCGCCGGTGGCCGTCATGCAGAGCTCCGGCGGTACGGTACGCGCCGACCTGGCCGGGCAGCGTGCAGTGCACCTGTTGTTGTCCGGGCCCGCCGGCGGACTGATGGGCGCGCGCTATGTCGGTCAGCAGGCCGGGTATGCACGCCTGCTGACCTTCGACATGGGGGGGACCTCTACCGATGTCGCCCTGATCGATGGCGAGATCCGCCTGACCGCGGAAGGCCACATCGGGCGCTGGCCGGTGGCCGTGCCGATGGTGGATATGCATACCATTGGTGCCGGCGGTGGCTCGATCGCGCAACTCGACGCCGGCGGCGTGTTGCAGGTCGGGCCGGAGTCGGCGGGTGCCGCGCCCGGGCCGGCCTGTTACGGGCAGGGAGGGCGGCAGGCAACCGTGACCGATGCCAACCTGGTGCTGGGCCGGCTGTTGCCGGATGTATTCCTGGGCGGGGCCATGACACTGGATACCGCGGCAGCGCATACGGCCATCGGGTCACTGGCAGCACAGATGGGTATGACGGTCCAGGCAACCGCGGAGGGCGTCATTGCCATTGCCAACGACCACATGGCGCAGGCCCTGCGCGTGATCTCGGTGCAGCGTGGCATCGATCCGCGTAATTTTGTGCTGACCTCGTTTGGCGGGGCCGGTGGTTTGCATGTCTGTGCGCTGGCCGATGCGCTGGGCCTGCGTGCGGCACTGGTGCCGGTACAGGCCGGTGTGTTGTCCGCACTGGGCATGCTGGTGGCGCCGCCGGCACGGCATCTTTCGCATACGCTGACCGGTCTGCTGGACGGCTTTACCGACGCACGGCTGGAGCTGCAGTTGCAGGAGCTGGCCGCGCAGGGCAGGGTCGCATTACAGGCCGAGGGCATCGCGGCCAGTGACATCCGGATCGCCCACCGGCTGGACCTGCGTTACCGGGGCCAATCCTCCACGCTGGAGCTGCCATGGCAGGGTATCAGCGCGGGCATTGCAGCGTTTGAGCAGTTGCATGAACAGCGCTACGGGCATCGCCTGGCGCTGCCGGTTGAGCTGGTGACGCTGCGCTGCAGCCTGCAAGGGCCGCCACTGGCGATCAATCTGCCGGGGCTGGGTAGCCCGGGTCCGTCCAGCCCGCAGCGCACCGCAACCGTGGCCGGCTGCGCGCAGCCGGTGCCGGTGTACGGGCGTGATGAACTGGGCGCCGGGCAGCACATCGATGGCCCGGCATTGATCACGGAAACGGTGGCAACCACCTGGCTGGCGCCGGGGTGGCACTGCGTGGTGGACCGGGTGGGCAACCTGCTGCTGGAGCGGGAGTGACTTTGTAAAAGAAGATCGCGCGCAAAGACGCAAAACAAAAAGGGGTCGGTGTCACTGCTGTCCCACGTACTCCTTCTCCCGCTGGGAGAGGGGATCAAATCGAGCCAACTACCAGATTTTCTATCCCCTCATTCCCCGCCTTCGCGGGGGCAGGCAACGTCCTTCTCCCGAACAAAAAGGGGTCGGAGTCCTTTTTCTCTCAAAGACAATATGCAATATGCTGTCCGGTGATGAAAAAGGACTCCGACCCCTCTTTGTTCTTTGCGTCTTTGCGCGCGATCTTGCCCGGCTAAACGCAGGCAATAAAAAACCCGGCAGGGCCGGGTTCTGTAACGCGGGGGTGTGCGCGGAAGCTACTTGATCTTGGCTTCCTTGTACATCACGTGCTTGCGCACCACCGGGTCGAATTTCTTGATTTCCATTTTTTCCGGCATGTTGCGCTTGTTCTTGGTGGTCGTGTAGAAGTGACCGGTACCGGCGCTGGAAAGCAGTTTGATCTTGTCACGCATGAGGATTCTCCCTAGACCTTCTCGCCACGGGCACGCAGGTCTGCCAGCACGATATCGATACCCTTCTTGTCGATAATGCGCATGCCCTTGCTGGAAACACGCAGCTTGACGAAGCGCTGTTCACCGTCGACCCAGAAGCGGTGGGTGTGCAGGTTGGGCAGGAAGCGGCGACGGGTCTTGTTGTTGGCGTGGGAAACGTTATTGCCGCTCTGCGGACGTTTTCCGGTGACCTGGCATACTCTGGACATCTCGTGAAACCTCTGAAAAAAAGCCCGCCAACAGCGGGAAGGGCGCATTTTATACCAGAATCGCAGCCCGGACACAAGCCGGGCGCTGCCGCAGGTTCTGGTGAATAGGTAATGAAATCAATCGGCTGTCAAATCAGCCCGCGCTCGGCGAAGGAAACCCCCGGGCCATCCCCCACTATAAAGTGGTCCAGTACCCGCACATCCACCAGCGCCAGTGCATCCACCAGTCGCCGTGTCAGCTGCACATCGGCCCGGCTCGGTTCCGACACCCCGGACGGGTGGTTGTGGGCGAGGATCACGGCAGCGGCGTTGAAGTGCAGCACACGCCGTACCACCTCGCGCGGGTGCACGCTGGCGCCATCGATCGTGCCATTGAACAGTTCCTCGAAGGCAATCACCCGGTGTCGGTTGTCGAGGAACAGGCAGGCGAATACCTCGTACTTGAGATGGCGCAGGCGGCTGCCGAGGAAGCGCCGCGTGGTATCCGGGTTCTCCAGCACGTCCTCACGCTGCAGCTGTTGCTGCCAGTGACGGCGCGCCATTTCCAGTACCGCCTGCAACTCGGCGAATTTGGCGGGCCCCAGGCCGGCATGTGCACAAAATGCGGCGCGGTCGGCATCCAGCAGTCCACGCAGCCCGCCAAAGGCGCGCAGCAACTCGCGCGCCAGGTCCACCGCGGTCTTGCCGCGCAGGCCGGTGCGCAGGAACAGCGCCAGCAGTTCGGCATCCGAGAGCATGTCCGGACCTTTGGACAGCAGTTTCTCCCGCGGCCGTTCGCCGGCCGGCCAGTCACGGATGGTATGCATGGCGCAACCTTGTCATGCCGTGCAGCGGTCGCCCAGCGGCAATCAGCGCTCAGGTCTGTAGGTGCCCTGCCCGTCAAACGCCTGGTCGCGCCGGATCATGACCGGATGCAGGTTCCCGCGCGCGGTTCATCTGGTAAGCTTGAGCGATATGAATACCCTGTCCGGTAAACACATCCTGCTTGGCGTAACCGGTGGTATCGCCGCCTACAAGAGTGCCGAGCTGATCCGTCAGCTGCGTGCCGAGGGCGCGACGGTGCGCGTGGTCATGACTGCAGGGGCGCAGCAATTCATCACGCCGCTGACCCTGCAGGCGTTGTCCGGCAACCCGGTGCACACCGATCTGCTCGATCGCTCGGCGGAGGCGGCCATGGGGCATATTGCACTGGCGCGCTGGGCAGACGCGGTGCTGGTGGCCCCGGCCACTGCAGATTTCATGGCACGGCTGGAGCAGGGGCGGGCGGATGACCTGTTGTGCGCCGTGACACTGGCGTGCGAGGCGCCGGTGGCGCTGGCACCGGCCATGAACCGTGCCATGTGGGATAACCCGGCCACACAAAAAAACGTACAGGCGCTGCAGGCGCGTGGCATGCACCGTTTTGGACCCGCGCTGGGTGAACAGGCCTGTGGCGAGGTGGGACCGGGCCGCATGCTGGAACCGGATGAGCTGGTGACGGCGCTGGCCAGCCTGTTTGAGACGGGTATTCTGAGCGGTTACCGGGTGCTGGTTACCGCGGGACCCACCCGTGAGGCCATCGACCCGGTGCGTTATATCAGCAATCACAGTTCCGGGCGCATGGGGTTCGCGGTAGCGCGAGCGGCCAGCGAGGCCGGCGCCGAGGTGCTGCTGGTGAGTGGCCCGGTGAGTCTCGAAACACCGCCGCACGTGCTGCGCATCAACGTGGTCAGCGCACAGGACATGCAGGATGCGGTGCTGGCGCGTATTGGTGGTTGTGATATTTTTATCGCCGTTGCGGCCGTGGCGGATTATCGGCCGGAGGCCGTGGCGGCGCAGAAACTGAAGAAAGATGCGCAGCAGGTGACACTCACGCTGACCCGCAACCCGGACATTCTTGCCACGGTCACCGCGCTCGCCAATGCACCGTTTTCGGTAGGGTTTGCGGCCGAAACCGAGCAGCTCGAGATGCATGCACAGGCCAAGCGGGTCGCCAAGTCGCTGGATATGATCGCGGCAAACCGGGTCGGTGACGGCGTTGGTTTCGATGCCGAGGAAAATGCCCTGCAGGTATTCTGGGACGGCGGTTCGCAGCTGTTGGCGCAGACCGGCAAGATGAAACTGGCGCGCCAGCTGGTCGCGCTGGTCGCGCAACGATTCCATGGCAAACACAAAAAGGTTATCCGCTTCAATGCAAAAGATTCAGCTTAAGATACTCGACGCGCGGCTTGGCAAGGAATTCCCGCTGCCGCATTACGCCACGGATGGCTCCGCGGGTATGGATATGCGCGCCTGCCTGGACAGTCCGCTGGAGATCGCGCCCGGGGAAACACACCTCATTCCTACCGGCCTGGCGATACACGTCGAGGATAGCGGCATGGCGGCCATCCTGTTGCCGCGCTCCGGTCTTGGTCACAAGCATGGCATCGTGCTCGGCAACCTGGTTGGCCTGATCGATTCGGACTACCAGGGCCAGGTGTTCGTGTCCTGCTGGAACCGCGGCAAGGAGCGCTTTACCATCAATCCCGGTGAGCGGATAGCGCAGATGGTCATCGTGCCGGTGGTGCGCGCGGATTTCGAGATCGTGGAGGAGTTTGTCTCCAGCGAGCGCGGCGCAGGCGGTTTTGGTCATACCGGTCGACACTAGCCCGGTCGCGGCGGGTCAATAAAGCCCTTACTATGGCCGATAGCCCACGGGTGGGCTGCTGAACCCAGCCCGGCCCTCGATACCAGCATACCGGGAATAGCAAAATCATCATGAAGCTGAAATTACCCGCCTTTTCCAGGCGCACCACCGCATCCGGCGAAGCAACATCACGGGTAGCGCCAAAGCTGACCGGCAACATGCAGCCGGCCAGCCTGGCGCGGATACGTCTGCTGTTACTGGTGTCGGCGATCGGCCTGCTGGCTGCCATGAGTTATTTCGTGTTTCAGCTGATGTCGCTGCGTATCGCGCATGCCATGCAGCAGGAAACCGAGATCACCACTTCCATGGTGGTGGCACGGGTGTCCTCGATGGCCGAATACTTCGGGGATAGTGCTGCCTTGCTGGCCAAGAACCCGGAGATTGCCGGCTTGCTGAAGAGCGGTAGTCTTGCACAGCGCAGTGCGCGCGAAGAGTCACTGCGTTATGTATTCCCCACGGCGATCAATGTGCGCCTGTTGCCGCCCGGGCTGAATAATGTGGACAAGGAGGCATCGCCGCCACTCAGTTATGCCGCGCTGGCGCAGATGCGCGCTGCCGAGGAAAGTGCGGTGCCGCCGCCGATCGAGGTGCACCTGTTCAATACACCGCAGCAGCATGTCAATATCGTGCGCCGTGTCATGGATCCGGCTGGTTCCGGCGTGGTCGGGCATATCATGTTATCGCTGTCCTACGATGTCGTGCAGGACATCCTGGACGGCCTGCAAAAGATGGGTGGTTATATCGAGTTGCAGCAGGATGGCGCCAGGGGCGCCCCGGTTGTCATTGCCACCCAGGGGGATGCCTCGATCAGGAACGGTGAAGCAGAGCGTATCGTGCCGATACCGTCCACCCGCTGGCAGGTGGCATACTGGCCGGCGACCAGCAGCCTGACCTATCTGGGTCAAATCGGCATGTGGGTGCTGGTTGCATTCCTGGCCTGTGCGGTGACACTGGCGGCGCTGGTCTGGCTGCTGTTCCGCCGCATTACCAATGCCCTGCGTATCGACGAGGTCAGCCTGGTAACGCTGATGAAGGATTTTCGTGATGGTCGGGTCCGTCGCGACTATGCGAGCGGTCTGGCGGAATTGAAGGATTCAATGGAATTCATGGTGCAGCTTGCCGCAGGCGCCCAGAACGCGGTGCAGAAACGCAGCCCGGTGCCGCGCGAACATGATGAACACGCCGGGTCGGAGCAGCCTGGCCAGTCGGTGGCTGCGCCTGCTGAAGAGCCGGGCAAGCCGGAACGAAAACAGGAAAGTGAATCCGCGGATTTTCTTGCCGGTGCACGCACGGATAATCTCGTTGTGGAGGAAGCACCGTTGCATATTGATGAACAGGACGTTGCCGTGGAGGCATCGATATTCCGCGCCTACGATATCCGTGGCGTGGTCGACCAGACGCTGACCGTGAGTACCGTGCGTCAGATCGGCCGCGCTGTTGGCAGCGAGACCCTGCAGCGCGGCCGCAACACCGTGGTCGTTGGCAGGGACGGAAGACTGTCCGGTCCGGTGCTGTCAAGCGCCCTGATCGAGGGGATTCTCTCCACGGGCTGTGATGTAAAGGATATCGGCTGCGTTCCGACACCGGTACTGTATTTTGCCACGTACTACCTGGATACCCAGTCCGGTGTCATCGTTACCGGCAGCCACAACCCGCCGGATTACAACGGTCTGAAAATCGTCATTGACGGCGAAACATTGTCCGGTGAATCGATCCAGGGTCTGCGCGAACGCATCGAGGCGCAGAATTTTATTTCCGGCCAGGGCAATCTCGAGGCAATCAATGTCACGCCCGATTACATCGAACGAATCCGTGATGATGTCAGCCTGGCACGACCGCTGCGCGTGGTCCTGGATTGCGGCAACGGCGTGGCGGGCGGTGTGGCGCCGGAGCTGTTGCGTGCGCTGGGTTGCGAGGTCACCGAACTGTACTGCGAGGTCGACGGCAACTTCCCGAATCATCACCCGGACCCGAGCAAGCCGGACAACCTGCGCGACCTCATCGCTGCCGTAGAGTCAGGGCATGCCGATGTCGGCCTGGCCTTTGACGGCGATGGTGACCGGCTCGGCGTGGTGTCGCCGAATGGCAGCATCATCTGGCCGGACCGCGTGCTCATGCTGTTTGCCATGGACATCCTCGAGCGCAATCCGGGTGGACAGATTATTTACGATGTCAAATGCACGCGTTTCCTCGACAGCGTGATCCGGGAACATGGCGGTGATCCGTTGATGTGGAAGACCGGGCATTCCTTTATCAAGGCCAAGATCAAGGAAACCGGTGCCTTGCTCGCCGGTGAAATGAGCGGCCACATCTTTATCAACGAACGCTGGTATGGTTTTGATGACGGCATCTATGCCGCGGCACGCCTGCTCGAGATCCTGGCCAAGGACGAGCGCAACAGCCAGGAGATCTTCGATGCCCTGCCGGACAGTGTAAATACCCCGGAACTCAACGTTGCCATGCGCGAAGGCGAACCGCCGGTATTCATCGGCCAGCTGCTGGAAAATGCACATTTCGAAGACGCGTCGATATCCACCATCGACGGGCTGCGTGCCGAGTTCTCCGATGGCTGGGGGCTGGTGCGTGCATCCAATACCACGCCGGTGCTGGTGCTGCGTTTCGAGGCCGACAACGATGCCGCGCTGCAGCGCATCATGGGTGAATTCCGCCGCGTCATGTTGCAGGTGGATGCCGGTCTGAAACTGCCGTTCTGATCGTAACGCAGGGTATTCTTGTTCGACGCCGTGTAACACGCGTAAACTGCACGCTGTTTACAGCTGCCCGAGTGGTGTTTTTCCTATGTCACTGACCCCTGAATCCGCGCAGAATGTCGCGCACGTCCTGACCGAGGCGTTGCCGTATATCCGCCGTTTCCGCGGCAAGACGGTAGTTATCAAGTATGGCGGCAACGCCATGGTCGATGAACAGCTGAAGAGCGGATTCGCGCGCGATATCGTGCTGATGAAGCTGGTCGGGATCAACCCGGTTGTGGTGCACGGCGGTGGCCCCCAGATCGGACGTTTGCTGGAGAAGCTCGGCAAGGAAAGCACGTTCGTCGACGGCATGCGTGTCACCGACACCGAGACCATGGACGTGGTCGAGATGGTGCTGGGCGGGCTGGTCAACAAGGAGATCGTCAATCTGATCGCGCAGCATGGCGGCCGCGCGGTCGGCCTGACCGGCAAGGACGGTGACCTGATACGTGCACGCAAGATGGTTATCAGACGACACACCCCGGACCTGGATGCACCGGAGATTATCGATATCGGGCATGTCGGCGAAGTGGAGAGTATCGATGCCAGTCTCGTCAACATGCTGGTCAGCGGCGACTTTATCCCGGTGATTGCACCGATCGGTGTGGGCAGTGACGGGCGTTCCTACAACATCAATGCGGACCTGGTCGCCGGTCGCATGGCCGAGGTACTGAAGGCGGAGAAGCTCATCCTGCTGACCAATACCGCCGGCCTGCTCGACAAGCAGGGCAAATTACTGACCGGGCTGAAGGTGGGCGGGGTCAAGCAACTGATCGAGGATGGCACGGTACAGGGCGGCATGTTGCCGAAAATCGGCTGTGTAATATCGGCGCTTAACAGCGGCGTCAGTGCGGCCCACATTATCGACGGGCGTCTGCCGCACGCGGTACTGGTCGAGCTGTTTACCGACGAGGGCGTGGGTACGCTGATTTCGGCCTGATGCTGCGTTCGGCCTACGGGTTGCTGGCGGTCAGGTAGCGGAAGCGCTTGATGCTGATGTTGTAATGGCTTTCCGCCTGCTGTTTTTCTGCGCGTTTGCTGTGCAGCAGGGCTTCACCCTGCTCGATCTCGGTCATGACGATCTTCATCTGGCCAACCAGCGCATCCGGCAGGGTTTCACCGGCCGCTTCATATTCATCGGCGTTGTCGGTCAATTCGGCGAGCTTCTTTTGCAGGGCGTCTACCCGCGAAAAGGCTTGCTTGATTTCCTCATCGATTTTTTGCAGTTCTTCATTGCGGGCAAACATCAGGTCTGTTTCGCTGGAAAATGTGGCCAGCAGGGTACGGTCTTCCCGGGTCAGTTCCACCTTCGTATTATGCAGTGCGATTTCCAGCGCGGATTTGTGCTGCCTGGCGGATGGCTCCGGTCCGCTTGTGAGTTCCTCGTAACGGGCAATATCCTGCGCAAACTGTTTCCTGATATGGCCGATTTCCTGCTCCTTGTCCGCGGCAAACTGGGTGTTGTTTTCGACCTGGTCGCGCAGGTTCCTGAGCTGGTGCTGCAGTGCAAATGGCAGGGGCTTGCCGCTGCGCTCGTAACTGGCAGCTTCCTCGGTCAGTGTCAGCAGCCGGTCCTGCATGGATTCGATGCGGCTGTGCGTCAGTTGTATCAATGACTCGATCATGGTGATCTTGCCATGCTGCGCATCGATCATGTCTTCCTTGCTGGAATAGGTTGCCAGCAGGCTGCGATCGTGGACGGCACGCTTTCTTTCACGTTCCAGGCGTAATTCTTCCAGTTCGGCAAGACGTTTGGCCTCGGCCTTTTCCTCGGGCGTCTGCGGTGCACTGTATACCCTGACTATACGACCGGCTTCGTTGATTTCCTTGCGTTCATGTTGCGCAGCTTCCGGCGGCATCCGGTTGCTGTACTGCACATACCCATCACTGTCTACCCACTTGTACATCCGTTCTGCGTGACAGGCAGGTGCAAAGGTCAGCCAGAGGGCCGGCAGCAGCATCAGGGTCGTGCATTTACGTGTCAGTTTCATATTCGATTTGCAACCTGTTCATACGCAGGGCTTGCGATGTGTGGCGACCAGTGCAATATAGCGGGATCGTAACCGCGGGAATTCCTGTGAATGCCACGGAACAGGTAATCCTTTTCCTCTTCTCCCTGATTGCCAACGTGTTTTCGGCATTCTCGGGTGGCGGTGCGGGATTGATCCAGTTGCCGGTGCTCATCTTCCTGGGTTTGCCATTTGCCATCGCACTGGCAACTCACAAGGTTGCCAGCGTTGCACTGGGTATCGGCGCTACTATCAGGCACTTGAGGGAGGAGCCGCTGGAGCGCAGCCTTGCCCTGACCATACTGGGATGGGGCCTGCCCGGAGTAGTGCTGGGGGCCAGTATCATCCTGGGCGTCCCGGAGCGCAGCGCCGAGATGGGTCTGGGGGTGTTAACGGCCGGGCTGGGCATCTACTCCTGGCTGCATCCGCAGCTTGGCCAGACCGTGATCCCGGCCAACCGCAACCGCCCTGGGCAGTTGCTGGGCGGGCTGGTGCTGTTCTCGATTGGCGTACTGAACGGTTCACTGACTTCCGGCACCGGGCTGTTCGTCACGCTCTGGCTGGTGCGCTGGTTCGGACTCGATTACCGGCGTGCCATCGCCTATACGCTGATCCTGGTCGGGGTTTTCTGGAACGGCACCGGTGCGGTCACGCTCGGGATGCTGGGCGAGATCCGCTGGTCCTGGCTGCCGGCCCTGCTGCTGGGTTCGCTGCTGGGCGGCTACCTCGGTGCCCATCTGGCGATTCGCTCCGGCAACCGCTGGATCAAGCGGGCGTTCGAACTGGTGACGCTGCTGATCGGGGTGAAGCTGATCATCGGGTGACTGTTACTGATTCGGACCGGGATGCAGAAAAACATTTCCGCGCGCAAAGACGCAAAGGTGCCAGGAACTTCAAAACAATTCGCCACAGAGGACACAGAGGGAATTAACGATCAAACGATCAAGGGGTCAGAGTACTTGAACCGGGAGAAAAACGATCAAGGGGTCAGAGTACTTGAACCGGGAGAGGATCAAGGGAGGATCAAGTACTCTGACCCCTTGAACTCCTTGCAAGTACTCTGACCCCTTGAACTTCCTTTCAAGTACTCTGACCCCTTGAACTCTAGACCCCGTACTGCGCGCGGTACGCCTCGATCCGCGCGACATCCTCACTGTGATCTGGCTGCAGGCGCAGGTATTCCAGGAGGTGCTCGAGTTTGACGATGCTGATGACCGGTACGCCGAGGGATTGCTCGACTTCCTGGATCGCGGATTGCTGTCCCTTGCCGCGTTCCTGGCGGTCCAGGGCGATAACCACGCCGGCCAGTTGTGCGCCTGCCTGCTGGATGATATCCACCGACTCACGAATCGCCGTGCCTGCGGTGATGACATCGTCGATCACCAGTACCTTGCCACTCAGACCGGCGCCGACCAGGTTGCCGCCTTCGCCATGATCCTTGGCCTCCTTGCGGTTGAAACACCACGGGACGTTATGCCCGTGGTGCTCCGCCAGTGCGATGCTGGCGGCAGCGGCGAGCGGTATGCCCTTGTAGGCCGGCCCGAACAGCACGTCGAAGTCGATGCCACTGTCGGTAATGGCCTGCGCATAGCAGCGGCCCAGCTGTGCCAGGTGCCGGCCGGTATTGAACAGCCCGGCATTGAAAAAATACGGACTGGTGCGGCCGGATTTTAGGGTGAATTCGCCAAAGCGCAGGACGCCGGCATTGATGGCGAAGTCGATAAACTCACGTTGGTACTCTTTCATGGCTGCTGGTGGTCGTTCTCGTGACGGCAGGCCGCTATGATACACACCCTGTCAAACCGGTGAAGGGTCATGCGCATCATTACTGCCAACGTCAACGGAATTCGTGCTGCGGCTGCCAAGGGATTCTTCCCGTGGATGACAGCCCAGCAGGCTGATGTGGTCTGCATCCAGGAGACCAAGGCACAGGCCGACCAGCTGACTGACCCGGCATTTCACCCGCGCGGCTGGCATGTGTATTTTCATGACGCCGAGAAGAAAGGCTACAGCGGTGTTGCAATCTACAGCCGGCGCAAGCCCGACAGGGTCATCCGTGGGCTGGGCTGGCCGGACATGGATGCCGAGGGTCGTTATATCGAGGCACGTTTTGGCCCGCTGAGCGTGGTGTCGCTCTATCTGCCATCCGGTTCGTCGAGCGAGGAACGCCAGGCCGTCAAGTTCGGTTTTCTTGAACGCTTCATGCCCTGGCTACGCAGCCTGAAGCGCAAGCGCAGGCAATACATCCTGTGCGGCGACTGGAATATCGCCCACAAGGAGATCGACCTGAAAAACTGGCGCGGTAATCTGAAAAATTCCGGGTTTCTCCCGGAAGAGCGTGCCTGGATGGACGAGCTGTTCGGGCCGGCCGGGTTTATTGATACCTTTCGCAGGATTAACCAGCAGGCCGACCAATATACCTGGTGGTCGAACCGCGGCCAGGCCCGTGCCAGGAACGTCGGCTGGCGCATCGACTATCAGGTTGCCACGCCGGGTATCGGCGCTACGGTGAAAGCAGCATCGATCTACAGGGATCAGCGCTTTTCGGACCATGCGCCGCTGATCATGGATTACGATTACGAACTGTAAATCGGAATGTTTACCCCGCGCAGGACGACGAGATAACAAATCATTTTTGCCACAGAGGGCACAGAGCACACAGAGAGTTGGCTGGACTTACCCTGGGGATTTCTGCTGCAACTGGTTTTTGGCTCCCCGCCCGCGCGGCGCTGCTTTATCCAGGAATCCCTGAAAAATATTACTGTGGGGAAATATTGCACGCCCGGCAATGTCCGGCAATACATATGGGTAACGGCAGGGGGGGGATTCCAGAATCCCCTGTGTACCCTTTGGTGAGGGCTCCCGGCTGGCACGGGATGTTCAGGCATTCCGCTGTGATGTGGTGATCTAGTGCCGGCTGCCTTCCGGGTCCACCGGAATGGCGCCGCTGAACATCAGCAGCCGTTGTTCCAGCGTGGTGTTGTCGAGTCGGCGATCCGGAAGTTTGCGGCGGTCACTGATGACCAGTATCCCGCCACAGTCGCGCATGGGGAATTCAAAACCCAGCCCCCAGCGCCGTTCCCCCTTGAGTCTTCTGTTCGTCACTATTGTTCTCATAGCGACAAGAGTAGTCGATATTGCCGCGATCATCTGCATAAACCACTTTATCTGTATTGATAATCGGGCGGCTTGTTTTGTCGGACATCGCGGACAATTACGACAGAACAAATAGTTAGCTCTGCAGATCCATCCATGCAAGTCAGCGTACTGTATTGGTTCTGTAGAGCAACAGCACCACCAGCACAATGGCGGGAATGCCGAGCAGGCCGGCATAGAGGAAAAAGCTGGCGTAACCGGCATGATCCACGACGATCCCGGAAAAGCCGCCGAGGAACTTGGCCGGCAGCGTCATCAGTGAGCTGAACAACGCATACTGGGTCGCGGTGTAGGACTGGTTCACCAGGCTGGACAGATACGCAATGAACGCCGAGGTAGCGAGTCCGCCGCTCAGGTTGTCAGCACTGATCACGATTGCCAGCGACACCAGGTCAGGATCGCTCATTGACAGCCAGACGAACAGCAGGTTGGTGGAGGCGACCAGTATTGCGCCAGCCAGCAATGGTCGCAGGATGCCGTAACGTACCACCAGCACACCACCCAGCGCCGCGCCGGCAATGGTCATGAAGAAACCGAACACCTTGGTGATGTTGGCAATCTCGGTCAGGCTGAAGCCAAGGTCCAGGTAGAAGGGGTTGGCCATCACGCCCATGGTGATGTCGCTCAGTTTGTAGGTGCCAACCAGTAACAGGATCAGTGCCGCCAGCTTGCCGTTGCGCTGGAAGAAATCCACAAACGGGCTGACCACGGCATCGGAAAACCAGGCGGCCAGCCGGGTCCAGAGCGAGTGCCTGTCGCTGACGCCGAGTGTCTGTTCGAGCCGTGCTTCCAGTGCTGCAGTGCGCGCATCCGGTGCATGTCGCGGCTCCCCGATGACCAGCGTGGTGGCAATGCCGATTCCCATCAGGCATGCCATCAGCAGGTACGTGGTCGACCAGGAAGTGGCTTCCGCCAGGTAAAAAGCCCCGGCACCGGTGGCGAGCAGGGCAAGCCGGTAACCCAGTACATAGGTTGCAGCCATGGCACCCTGCAATTGCTTGTCGACCGCCTCGATACGCCAGGCGTCCACCACGATGTCCTGGGTGGCCGAGCCAAAGGCGACCAGTAACGCAAATAGGGCCAGTTGTGCGAGCTGGGAATGCGGGTCAGTCAGCGCCATGCCGGCAAGGCCGGCTGCAATCGTGCATTGTGCAGTCAGCATCCAGCTGCGGCGCTTGCCCAGTACGGAGGTCAGTATCGGTAACGGTAAACGGTCGATGACCGGGGCCCACAGCACCTTGATGGAGTAGGTAATGCCCACCCAGCTGAAGAAGCCGATGGTGCTGCGCGCAGTGTCGATGTCGCGCAACCACGCCGAGAGCGTCGAGAACACCAGCAGGAAGGGCAGGCCAGCCGAAAAACCCAGGAAGATCATCGCAAACACACGCGGGCGTGTGTAGATCGTGACGGCCTGTTTCCAGCTGCCGGATACTTCGTTCACACCGCCAGACTCACATTTTGTAGCGGTTGTCGCCGGGACCGCATGAGATCCGGTGTGTGGCGCTGGTCAGTCACGGCGCCGGAACCGGTACAGTGCGTTTTTGCCCAGCAGGTTCGGCAGCAGGGTATCGCCCAGCGACCGGTGGTGCGCATGATCTACCATGACGCGCTGCAGGACGTGAATGCCGCGCTCCGTACAAAGCTGTTCGAAATCGGTCACGGTACACAGGTGGATGTTGGGCGTGCTGTACCAGGGGTTCGGCAGCGTTCGCGACATGGGCATATGTCCGCCCAGTGCCAGTTGCACGCGGTTGTTCCAGTGCGCGAAGTTCGGGAACGTCACGATGCCTTCATTGCCGAGGCGCAGCATTTCCTCCAGCAGCCGGTCAGGAAAATGCACCGCCTGCAGCGTTTGCGTCATGATGACGTAATCAAACGATTTTCCGGTGAAATCCTGCAGCCCGGCATCGAGGTCGGTCTGGATCACGTTCACGCCGGACTGGATGCAGCGGGTCACGTTGGCATCATCGATCTCCAGGCCGTAGCCGGTGACATTGCGGGTTTCGTGCAGGTGTCTGAGCAACGCACCATCGCCGCAGCCCAGGTCCAGTACCCGGCTGCCGGGCCGGATCCAGTCGCTGATGATGGCAAGGTCGGGGCGCAGGCTCATGGTGCAGATACCTGGCGGGCAACTTGCTGCAGGTAGGCCGAGAATACCTTGGTGTACTGCGGGATCGGCATCAGGAAGGCATCGTGGCCTTCATTGGCCTCGATGGCGGCATACACCACGTCGAGGTTGTTATCGAGCAGGCTGCGCACGATCTCGCGCGAGCGCGCCGGTGAGAACCGCCAGTCGCTGGCAAAGGAAATCACCAGGAACTTTGCCCGGACGTGTTTCAGGGCCTGGGTGAAGTCATTATTGAAGTCGCGCGCCGGGTCGAAGTGATCGAGCGTCTTGGTCATCAGCAGGTAGGTGTTGGCGTCAAACTCGCGGGCAAACTTGCTGCCCTGGTAGCGCAGGTAGCTTTCGACCTGGAACTCCATTTCGTAACCGGTGGTGGGTGAGCCGGCCTGCAGTTCGCGGCCGAACTTGGCATGCATCAGGTCATCCGAGAGATAGGTAATGTGTCCGAGCATGCGCGCCAGCCGCAGCCCGCGTTCCGGGATGACGTTATGCTCGTAAAAGTTGCCGTCATGGAAATCCGGGTCCGACTTGATGGCGGTACGCGCCACCTCGTTGAAGGCAATATTCTGTGCCGAGAGCCGGGGTGCTGCGGCGATTACTACTGCGTGTGCCAGGCGCTCCGGGAAGTCGATCGACCACTGCAACGCCTGCATACCGCCCAGGCTGCCGCCGACCACGGCGGCCCAGCGTTCAATTCCCAGCGCATCCGCCAGCCGGGCCTGGCTGCGAACCCAGTCCTTGACCACGATGTCCGGGAAGTCCCTGCCGTAGGGTTTGCCGGTGGCCGGATTGATGCTGGCCGGCCCGGTCGAGCCGTGGCAACCACCCAGATTGTTGCTGCACACCACGAAAAAATGACGGGTATCGATCGGTTTGCCCGGTCCCACGCAGCTGTCCCACCAGCCCGGCTTGCGGTCTTCCATGCTGTGAAAGCCGGCCGCGTGGTGGTTGCTGGAGAGGGCATGGCAGAGCAGGATGGCATTGCTGCGTGCGGCGTTCAGCTCGCCATAGGTTTCGTAGGCCAGCGTGTAATCAGACAGCACTGCACCGCTGGCCAGGGCCAGCGGCTCCCGGAACGTCATGGAACGAGGTGTGACCAGACCAACGTTGTCTGCCGGCAATGCATCGGGCATGGGAATAATCGGTGGCGCCTGAAAAAGTGGGCTTGAGTCTAATGATTGGCCTGAACCGGCGCAACAATCAATCGACCGGCGGCGTCATGCCTGGCAGCAGCTTGCCCGGGCGGACGATTCGCACTCGCTTGCTACGGCTGGACTGGCCAGACAACAGCGTGACCTGACGCAGCGGTACCTCGAACAGGCCGGCCAGGAAACCGGCCAGCTGCAGATTGGCCCTGCCATCGGCCGGTGCTGCGCTGATGCGGACCTTCAGGCGGTCACCGTGCAGGCCGTCAACCCGATCGGTTTTCGCGCCGGGCTGAACGTGGAGTGCCAGTAACAGATCGGAACCGTCCCATTGATACCAGGACGGATGCAAGGCAACTCAGCCAAGCAGTGGCATGATCAGCATGCGGATGACCTGCAGGCCGATGATCACGAACAATGGCGAAAGGTCGATGCCGGCCAGGGGTGGCAGGATGCGCTGGATCGGCTTCAGCAACGGGTTGGTGAGGCTGTAGAGTACCGAGTTGACCGGATTGTAGCTGCCGGGGTTAACCCAGCTCACCACGACCTGCACAACGATGGCAACCAGTAACACGTTGATCAGCAACAGCACCAGTTCACCCGCGGCGTACACCAGCACGGTCACTATCGGTACACTCACGCCGCGCAGTGCCACCACGATCAGTACCGACAGCATCTGCAGTATCAGCATCAACACGATGGCCGAGGTGTCGATTTTGCCGATGCCGGGAAGTACCTTGCGCATCGGTACCAGCAGCGGGTTGGTGATGCGTACCAGGAACTGGCTGACCGGGTTGTAGAAATCCGCGCGCACCACGCCCAGCAGGAAGCGCAGCATGACCGCCAGGATGTACAGGCTGAACAGGGTGGTAATCAGGAATTCCAGTGGGTTGGCCAGATAACTGTGCATCATTGTTTCCCGAATTGTTCGGCCAGTTCGCGTGAGCGGGCGGCCGCTGCTTCCAGCGCCTGACTGACCAGTTCATCGAAATTGTGCTGTTGAAAGGTTTGTATGGCGCGTTCGGTGGTGCCGCCGGGAGAAGTCACCCGGCGCCGCAACGTGGCGGCATCTTCCGTGCTCTCGATCGCCATTTTAGCAGCACCGAGCGCGGTTTGCAGGGTCAGCAGGCGCGCTGTCTGCTCCGGCAGCCCGAGCGCGCACCCCGCCTTCTGCAAGGCTTCCATGAACAGGAAAAAATAGGCCGGTCCGCTGCCCGACAACGCAGTGACCGCATCCATCAGCGATTCATCCTCTACCCAGATAGTGAGTCCGACGGCGCGCAGAATGGATTCCGCGATATCGTGTTGCTCCGCAGTGACGGCGGCATTCGCATACAGGGCAGTGGCGCCGCTCTGCACCAGTGCCGGTGTATTGGGCATGCTGCGCACGATCGCCGCGTGCGCTCCGATCCAGTTGCGCAGCGCATCGGTGCGAATGCCGGCCGCGATGGAGATGACCAGCGAGTGCTGGCGCGACAGCAGCTCAGCCAGCTCGCGCGCGACACTTTCGACAATCTGCGGTTTGATGGCCAGCAGCACGATGCTGGCACCGGTCGCGGCGGCCTGGTTGTCCTGGTTGGTGGCGATGCCGAAGCGTTGCCTGAGCTTGTCCAGTTGTAATTGATCACGATCGGACACGGTGATCAGGCGAGGGTCCCAGCCGTCGGCGATCAGTCCGCCGATCAGGCTCACGGCCATGTTGCCCCCGCCGATGAAGGTAAGCGTTGTGTTGTCCATGATTTGACGATACAGGATGCGCGCCTCGATCGACAAGCATTCAGGGGATACGCGCTGCACTGACTGCCGGAACCGGCGGAATGTACCGGCCACTGTAGCAATTGTCCGATGTAGATTATTGAAAACGTTTGCTATTTATTACCGGTTATGGTGGATCCGGTGAGCTGTCCCGGCATGCTGCGGGATGGTCGGCTTGCGGTGCTTGTGGCGGGTTCAAGTCGGCACCGGTTAAGTCGATAAAGCTTGACGAGTACTCATTTTTTCACAGGGGAGCAGGTATGGATATTGCTGAATTACTGACTTTCAGCGTCAACAACGGGGCGTCCGATTTGCACCTGTCCGCCGGGATGCCGCCGATGATCCGGGTAGACGGTGACATGCGCAAGATCAACGTGCCGGTCATGGACCACAAGACGGTACACAGCCTGGTCTATGACATCATGAACGACAAGCAGCGCAAGGACTACGAAGAGTTCTTCGAAACGGACTTTTCCTTCGAGATACCCAACCTGGCGCGCTTCCGTGTCAACGCTTTCAATCACAATCGTGGTGCCGGCGCGGTGTTCCGTACCATTCCCTCCGAGATTCTCGGCCTGGACGACCTGGGTACTCCAGCGATCTTCAAGGAGATTTCCGATACTCCGCGCGGCCTGGTGCTGGTGACCGGCCCGACCGGCTCCGGTAAATCCACTACGCTGGCGGCGATGATTGACTACATCAACAAGAAGGCCTACCACCACATCCTCACCATCGAGGACCCGATCGAATTCGTGCACGAAAGCAAGAAATCGCTCATCAACCAGCGCGAGGTGCATCGTGACACCAAGAGCTTCAACGCTGCGCTGCGCTCGGCGCTGCGTGAAGATCCGGACATCATCCTGGTCGGTGAAATGCGTGATCTAGAGACCATCCGCCTGGCACTGACCGCCGCGGAAACCGGCCACCTCGTATTCGGTACGCTGCATACCACCTCGGCGGCCAAGACCATCGATCGTGTGATCGATGTATTCCCGGCGGCAGAAAAGACCATGGTGCGTTCCATGCTGTCAGAGTCATTGCGTGCAGTAATTTCCCAGACGCTGATGAAGAAAATCGGTGGTGGCCGTATCGCGGCCTGGGAAATCATGATTGGCACGCCGGCGATTCGTAACCTGATTCGTGAGGACAAGGTGGCGCAAATGTACTCTGCAATTCAGACCGGTAACGCGGTCGGCATGACCACGCTGGACCAGTACCTAAAGGACATTCTGCAGAAGGGGCTGATTACCAGGCAGGATGCGCGGCAGAAGGCAGCCATCAAGGATAACTTCAAGTAATCGACTTCAAGCGGAGAACATCATGGAACTTTCACCCTTATTGCAGATGATGCGCGAAAAGAAAGCATCCGACCTGTTTCTTACCGCAGGTCTGCCGCCGATGATCAAATTAAACGGCAAGACCGTCCCGGTTGCTGACGAGGTACTGACACCGGCGGTCTCCATGGCCATGGTTAACGCCATGATGTCGCCGGCCCAGCGTGAGGTGTTCGAGGCGACCAAGGAATGTAATTTCGCGATTTCGGACGAGCAGATCGGCCGCTTTCGCGTCAGCGCATTTATCCAGAGCAACTATGCGGGTGCCGTGCTGCGCAGGATCGAGAACTATATCCCGTCCATCGAGGAGCTGAACCTGCCGCCGATCCTGAAACACCTCGCTATGACCAAGCGTGGCCTGATCGTGTTCATTGGCGCGACCGGCACCGGCAAGTCGACCTCGCTGGCATCAATGCTGGACTACCGCAACAAGAAAGGTACCGGGCATATCATCACCATCGAGGACCCGATCGAATACGTGCACACGCACCAGGGTTGCATCATTACCCAGCGCGAGGTCGGTATCGATACCGAGTCCTATGAAACGGCGCTGAAGAACACCCTGCGCCAGGCGCCGGATGTCATCCTGATCGGCGAGATACGCGATCGCGAAACCATGAGCCATGCTATCGCGTTCGCCGAAACCGGCCACCTTTGTCTGGCTACGCTGCATGCCAATAATGCCAACCAGGCAATGGACCGCATTATCAACTTTTTCCCGGAAGATCGTCGTCCGCAGTTGTTCATGGACCTGTCGATGAACATGAAGGCGTTCCTGGCCCAGCAGCTGATTCCGCGCAAGGACGGCAACGGGCGGCGTGTCTGCGTAGAAATCCTGCTCGGTACGCCACTGGTGCATGACGTTATCCGCAAGGGTGAGATCCACAAGCTCAAGGAGCTGATGAAGCAAGGCACGCAGGAGGGCATGATCGCATTCGACCAGGCACTGTTCGAACTCTACAAGTCCGGCGAGATCAGCTACGACGATGCGCTGCACTATGCCGATTCCGCCAACGAGATTCGCCTGATGGTCAAGCTTGACGAAAGTGATGTCGACAAGCTTTCCGCGTCGATGGGTAATGTGTTCCTGCAGGAAATCGAATAGCTGTCAGGAGTGTCTTTATCGCAATAAAAAACGGGCGCCTGGCGCCCGTTTTTTATTTAACAACGCGCGGCCGACGGCTGCTACTGCGACCAGTTCACCGTGCGTGCATCAAACACCGGGCCATCCACGCACACCCGTTTCATGGCAGGACCGTTCGGGGTATTGATGTGCACGGTGCAGCCGGCGCAGCCACCGACCGCGCAGGCCATGTATTCTTCCAGTGACACCTGGCAGGGCAGACGGTATTCCTCCGCCAGTCGTGCCGTTGCTGCCAGCATCGGGTGCGGTCCGCAGGCGAAGATGCTGACCTGCCTGCGTGCTGCGTCATCCATTGCATCCAGCCAGTGTCGGGCCAGGTCGGTAATGTAGCCATCGAAGCAACCCGGATAGCCCTGCCTGCTGGACAGTCGGCTCGGGACACCCCGGTCTTCCAGCAGCGGCATCGCAGCAATTACCTCTGCCGGTACACCCGGCACCATGAAACGCGATGGTTGGGCATGAAACGGAAACGGTACCTCGGAACCCATCAGCACGAACGGTTGCCAGTGCCGATCCGTGCGTAACCGGTCAGCCAGGAACAGCATCGGTGGAATGCCTACGCCGCCGCCAATCAGCAGGGTGCGTGGCCGCGCGCGGTCCGGTGTGAACGGGATACCGATCGGTCCGATCATGCTGATCGTTTCGCCCGGTTTGCGCGCCGCCAGCGCATGGGTTCCGGTGCCGACATCCTTGTAGAGAAATTCCACCCACCCGGCATCCGGATCCGTACCCATGATCGACAGCGGCCGGCGCATCAGCAGCTCGGGAGAGCATTGCAGGTGCGCAAAACTGCCCGGCTGTGCGTGTGCCGCGCAGCGTGGTGCCTGCACCCGCAGCACATACTGCTTGCCCGGATAACTGTCCTGCGCAAGGATTTGCGCGTCTTCCACAAACAGGGTGTTGCGGTGGGGTCGGTTCGGGTCGTGCATGGCGGCATTATAGCGACATTCCGGCCCTGTGACTGCTGGATAATGAGACATTGCCGGAGCCAGCTGACGCGGCAAGCGGTTAATGTATGACCGGCTACACGGGGTCTGCTGCTGCACTAGGCACCCGGTAATGGCGCCTGTTCATGGCCCGAACTCAGCGGCCTGCTTGCCTGCTGTCAGCCAGCGAGTAATTTGCGCAGGCCATCCTCGAACTTTACCTCGGGGTGCCAGTCCAGCTCGTCCATGGCGCGGCGGATATCGGCTTGCGAATGGCGGATGTCCCCTTCACGGCCGGGCAGCCAGACGGGATCGAACGGGCGATCCTGCAGGCGACACAGGGTGCGCAG
>CAJQOV010000110.1 GCA_905480065.1 uncultured Gammaproteobacteria bacterium
GTTTCCGCCAGCGACAACCCTGCCGCCATTGCGTGCCCGCCGAATTTACGCACCAGGCCCGGGTTGCGGGTAGCCACCGCGTCAAGCGCATCGCGAATATGCAGGCCTGGCACGGAACGCGCGGAGCCCTTGAGTTCACCATCCGAACTGCGCGCAAAGGCAATCACCGGGCGATGCAAGCGTTCCTTGATGCGTGCCGCCAGTATGCCAATCACACCCTGGTGCCAGTCCTGGTCAAACAGGCAGAGTCCGGTCGGCAGGCTTGCCTCGTCCAGCTGCAGATGGTCGATAATCTGCAACGCCTTAACCTGCATGTCTGCCTCGATCTCGCGCCGGTCACGGTTCATCAGGTCGAGTTGCGCGGCCATTCCGCGTGCCGCGGTTGCATCGTCCGTGAGCAGACATTCGATGCCAAGCGACATATCATCCAGCCGTCCCGCCGCATTCAGGCGTGGCCCGACCGCAAACCCGAGATCACTGGCCACCACGCGCGCCGGGTTGCGTCCGCCAACCTCGAGCAAGGCACGAATCCCAGGGACACAACGGCCGGCACGAATGCGCAGCAAACCCTGTTGTACGAGGATGCGGTTATTGCGGTCCAGTGGCACCACATCGGCAACCGTGCCGAGCGCAACGAGGTCAAGCCACTGCGCCAGCCGGGGCGGCTCGATAGCCTGCGCAGCAAACCAGCCGGATTCACGCAGCCGTGCACGCAGCGCCAGCAACACGTAAAACGCGACCCCGACACCGGCCAGCGCCTTGCTGGGAAACGCATCCCCCGGCAGGTTGGGATTCACCATGACATCCGCCGCCGGGATGGTTGCGCCGGGCAGATGGTGATCTGTCACCAGCACGCGGATACCCGCCTGCCTGGCAGCCGCCACACCGGCCACACTGCTGACCCCGTTATCGACGGTCATGATCAGATCGGGCTGCAGTTGCTGCGCCACCGCGACAATCTCGGGCGTCAGCCCGTAGCCAAAATCAAAACGATTCGGCACCAGGTATTGCACATCCTGCGCCCCCATGGCACGCAGTCCACGCAAACACAATGCGCAACTGGTTGCGCCGTCGGCATCGAAATCCCCGACCACCAGGATACGCTGCTGCCTGGCAATGGCCTCCTGCAACAGCCGCGCGGCGTCCGCAATGCCACCGAGCAGATCCGGTACAAGCAGCGCTTCGAGCGAATTATCCAGCTCCGCGGCACCGTTCAGCTGGCGCGCCGCATAAACACGGCGCAATACCGCGGGCAACTGTGCCGGAAATGTTTCCGGCGATTGGCGAAATTCACGCTGCACGATGCGTCGGTTCATCACGCCAGTATATCCTCGAATTGTCCCGGCACTTTCCAGAATGCATATTGCCGCCAGCGATCGCTGTAAAAGCGGTTACCATCGCAGCAATCCAGCGTGATCGAGGCCAGCTGCCCGCTGCGCAAGGCCGTCGCCGCCGGTCGCAGCCAGTGGTAATCCAGCTGCTCGAACTGCTCCAGCCAGCTTTCCACATCACTGTAGTGATGCGGCCATTCAAGTGCATCCAGCACCACCAGCGGGGCCGCACCTTGCTGCCAGCGGGCAAAACTTTCCGGCACCGGTGCACAGCGAATACCGGCATGCCGGGCGAGACCCTGCGCCAGCGGGAGGTCGGCGCAAATCTCCGCAGCGGGCGCCTGCACGACATCCGGCAATTCACCATTACCCCAGAACCACAGGCTGTTGATGGCCGGCTCGCCACGCTCTGCACGTGCCGCGTTGACCGGGTGGTCATGCAGCAACATCTGCAATTCATTCATGGTCGCATGCCAGCGAGCAGCATCAGCCCCGGCGGGGAGAAAAGGATCGATATCGACACCGGCTGCCTGTTGCGGTGCACAGGTGATTAACGCGGGACACTGTGGCAATGCCAGATACCAGCGTTGCGGATCGGGGGCACTCAGCTGCCAGCCCAGTGGTGCATTGAAAGCATTGATCGCGGCAACCAGCTGTGCTGCCTCGTCGGCACGCAGCGGCACGCCGTGGCTCTCGAACAGGCGCAGGCAACTCTGGTCGGCGCGCAGGTGTACCGGGTCGGCCCGCAACAGGTGGCGCGGCAGCGGGTCGTCGCAATCGGCCAGCCAGGTCAGTGCGGCAACCGGCAGCGCCGCTGCGGAGTCGATGCCGAATTCCCGGCATACCACGGCGTCCAGCCCCCGCACGGTCATGCGTTCATGCCGGCTGCGCGTCAGCAGCCGGTCCAGGGCAAGCGGGCGCTCCCGGAAATAGTCTGTGACCGGGCGATCGGACTGTGGGCCGGACAGGCCGGGAACCAGCAGGGTCAGGTGTCGGGGCGTGTCAGCCACACCGGGTTCAGGTCATATTGTCGAGAATTGCCGTCTTCACCGCGCCAAGCTCGGCATCTACCGTGAGCATGTCACCCTGGCATTGCCGGATAGCGGTATCCGGGTCTTTCAGACCATGACCGGTGAGCGTACATACCACCGAGCTGCCTTGCGGAATCTTGCCCGAGCGGATGTCACGCAGCGCGCCGGCCACCGAGGTGGCCGAAGCCGGCTCGCAGAAGATGCCTTCTTTTTCCGTGAGCAGTTTCTGTGCTGCGAGAATTTCCGCATCGGTACATTCATCGAACCATCCGGCGGATTCTTTTTGTACCGTCCAGGCATGCTCCCAGGACTGCGGATGCCCGATACGGATTGCGGTGGCAATCGTCTCCGGATGGTCCACCATGTGCCCGCGCAGGAAAGGGGCTGCACCTGCGGCCTGGTAACCCACCATGACCGGACGCTTGCCGGTTACCGCCGGGTGCGGATATTTGCACTGGCCGGCACAGAATGCACACGCCGCCGTCTGTTGCCCCGCATACTCGCTGTAGCCGATCCAGTGTGCCGTGATATTGCCGGCGTTGCCTACCGGCAGGCAGTGAAAGTCCGGGGCACGGCCCAGTGCATCGACAATTTCGAATGCTGCGGTCTTCTGGCCCTGCAGCCGGTACGGATTGATGGAATTGACGATAGTGACCGGCGTCTGTTCGGCGACCTCCTTTACCAGCGCCATACCGGCGTCGAAATTGCCGCGAATCTGGATCACCACGGCACCGTGGATCATGGCCTGCGCCAGTTTGCCCAGCGCGATCTTGCCCTCCGGGATCAGCACAAAGGCGGTGATCCCGGCGCGCGCGGCGTAGGCCGCGGCGGCGGCGGAGGTATTGCCGGTAGACGCGCAGATGATCGCGCGACTGCCCTCTGCCACCGCCTGGGTCACTGCCATGGTCATGCCCCGGTCCTTGAACGAGCCGGTCGGGTTGAGGCCTTCGTATTTGATATACAACTCTACATCCTTGCCGAGCGTCGCCGGAATATTCTCCAGCCGGATCAGCGGGGTGTTGCCCTCCCCGAGACTGATCAGGCGGGTGCTGGCGGATACCGGCATGCGTGCACGGTATTTCTCGATGAGACCGGTGTAGCGTTTCGATTCTGGCATGTTATTTACCTTTCTGAATTGTCTCGCGCAAAGACGCCAAGGCGCGAAGAAAACACAATCATAGCCACAGAGGGCACAGAGCACACAGAGATATACAAGCGGTACTGTACTGCTTCAATTGGAAGCAGCGCTGTTGAGACAGTCAGGGGCATTTGTCACTGGCCAGCCGGGTTTCCGTTTCATGAACTTGATTTTCTCTGTGTGCTCTGTGCCCTCTGTGGCAAATCAAGTAATGTCAGGTAACGCTCAGGTGCTCGAGGCGGATGCGCGTTACCGCACCGAAGATGCTGTCCAGCGCCTCGATTTTCGCGATTGCCGCATTCATCTGGCGCTCCTGCACCACGTGGGTGAGCAGGATGATGGATGCCTTGTCCGCGTCCGGTGCCGGTTCTTTCTGCAGGATCGCCTCGATGCTGATGCCGGCATCGCCGATGATACGTGTCACGTCAGCCATGACACCCGGCTTGTCGGCCACCTGCATGCGCAGGTAATAGGCGGTGTATACCTCCTCCATGGCGAGGATCGGGATATCGGAAATCGAGCCCGGCTGGAACGCCAGGTGCGGCACGCGGTTCTGCGGATCGCTGGTCAGCGTGCGTGCCACGTCGATGATATCCGCAACGACCGCCGAGGCAGTCGGCTCGGCACCGGCACCGGCACCGTAATACAGGGTCGGCCCGACGGCGTCGGCATTCACCAGCACGGCATTCATTACGCCATCGACGTTGGCGATCAGGCGCCGCTCCGGGATCAGCGTCGGGTGCACGCGCATCTCGATGCCCTGGTCGGTGCGCCGGGTAAAGCCAAGATGCTTGATGCGATAGCCGAACTCCCCGGCATAATTGACATCCTCGCGGCTGATCTTGCTGATGCCCTCGGTATAGACCTTGTCGAATTGCAGCGGGATGCCGAAGGCAATCGAGGCCAGTATGGTCAGCTTGTGGGCGGCATCGATACCCTCCACGTCAAAGGTCGGATCGGCCTCGGCATAGCCCAGCTCCTGCGCCTCCTTCAGCACATCGGAAAAGTCGCGACCCTTGTCGCGCATCTCGGTCAGGATGAAGTTGCCGGTGCCGTTGATAATCCCGGCCAGCCACTGGATCTGGTTGGCGGAAAGGCCCTCGCGGATCGCCTTGATAATCGGGATGCCACCGGCCACGGCCGCCTCGAAGGCCACCATCACCCCTTTTTTCTGCGCCGCAGCGAAAATCTCGTTGCCATGTTTGGCAATCAGCGCCTTGTTCGCGGTCACCACGTGCTTGCCATTGGCAATGGCCTTCAGCACCAGTTCGCGTGCCGGCTCAAAGCCGCCGATCAGTTCCACCACGATGTCGATGTCGGGATTGTCCACAACCGCAAATGCGTCATCGCAAACCTGGATGGCATCCAGTCCCGGCAGGCGCGCGGCATCGTACTCGCGGGCAGCGGCATGGGTAATGCGAATACCGCGACCGGCACGCCGCGTGATTTCCTCGTTATTACGGTTGAGTACGTTGAAGGTACCCCCTCCCACTGTGCCAAGACCCAGCAGGCCAACATGGACCGGTTTCACTGATTACCCTCCAGAAGCTTGCGCGGCCTGCTCGAGGTCGCGGCGGAACATATCCTTGATACAGCGTATCGCCTGGCGTGTACGATGCAGATTTTCGATCAGGCCAAAACGCACGTACTCGTCGCCATATTCTCCAAAGCCGATACCGGGCGACACTGCAACCCTGGCATCGCTCAACAGCTTCTTGGAAAATTCCAGCGAGCCCATGGCGCGGTACTGTTCCGGGATGCGCGCCCACACGAACATGGTCGCCCGGGGTCGCTCTACCGGCCAGCCCAGCGCATTCAGGCCATCGCACAGCACATCGCGCCGTTCCTGGTACATGTCGCTGATCTCGCGCACACAATCCTGCGGCCCTTCCAGAGCCGTAATCGCGGCGACCTGGATGGGCGTAAACATGCCGTAGTCGAGATAGGACTTCATGCGTGCCAGCGCAGCCACCAGGGTTGCGTTGCCGCACATGAAGCCAACGCGCCAGCCCGGCATATTGTAGCTCTTGGACAGCGAGAAAAATTCCACCGCCACGTCCATGGCGCCCTCCACCTGCAGGATGGAGGGGGCAACGTAGCCGTCGAAA
>CAJQOV010000111.1 GCA_905480065.1 uncultured Gammaproteobacteria bacterium
CGGCAGCATCCAGTCCAGCAGTATCAGGTCGGGGGGTTGTGCGTGGGTGTGCCTGCGCGCCTCGGCAATGGAGGCGGCCTGCAAGACCTGGTAGCCGGCCAGTTCCAGTGCATCGACCACCATCTCGCGCAGGTCGGTTTCGTCCTCGACGACCAGGATGGTCTGCACGGGGGCGTTCGCTGCTGCGCCGTGCGGAGCGGGTTCAGATGCCGATTTCCTGCTCGAGTTCGGTGTGCGTGGTATGGCGTACATCCTTGCCCTCGACCAGGTAGACAATGTATTCGCAGATATTCTTGGCATGGTCACCGATACGCTCCAGCGCCCGCACCACCCAGACCAGCGACTGGAATTCCTCGACATCTTCCGGGTCGTTCTTCATGTGCTGGATCAGGTCGGTCAGCAGGCCGACATAACGCTCATCGACATCGGCGTCACGCCGCGCCGAGGCAACCGCCGCCACGACATCCATGCGCACGAATGCATCCAGGGTGTCATGCAGCATGCCCAGCACCATTTGCCCCATGGCATCGATCTGCTGCATCAGCAGGTCCATGCCCGGGAACGAGGAATCGGTCATTTCGCGGGCGATGCGGGCAATCTTTTCCGATTCGTCACCAATACGCTCGATGTCGGTAATCGTCTTGATAATGGTCATCACCATGCGCAGGTCACCGGCTGCCGGCTGGCGCCGGGCTAGGATATAGGTACAGTCCTCGTCGATACCGACTTCCTGTGCATTGACCCGGTGATCGGTGCGGATCACGTACTCGGCCAGTTCGGGGTTCTTTTCCTTCAACGCGGTGAGTGCATCGTTCACCTGGCGCTCGACCAGTCCGCCCATGGACACCACGCGATTACGCAAACTCTCCAGCTCACGGTCGAAGCGATGGTGGATATGTTCACCGAGATTTGTAGGATCCATATTTTCCTGCCTGTAAATAACGTGTTGCAGCATACTGCCGGAACATTATGACACAACTGTTACAGTAACAGCGCCCCGGATTTCGCCCGCAAACGGCAAATTCCCGGCATTTGTAATACCATTGTCACAATTCAGGGCTAAGGTGGCACCCGCTGACAAACCCCATCCGTTTTATCAGGAGAACCCATGAATAAAGCATCTTCCCTGCTGGTCGCCACCCTGCTCGGTCTAGGCATCAACCAGGCCCATGCGGCACGTGACAATATCCAGATCGTAGGCTCCAGCACGGTCTACCCGTTTTCCACCGTGGTTGCCGAGCACTTCGGCAAGGGTACCGGCTTCAAGACCCCCAAGGTGGAGGCCACCGGTTCCGGCGGCGGCTTCAAGTTGTTCTGTTCCGGTATCGGCGTGGACTACCCGGACATCACCAACTCCTCGCGCGCCATCAAACCATCCGAAATCGAGAACTGCGCCAGCAATGGCGTAAAGGATATCGTCGAGGTCAAGATTGGCTACGACGGTATTGCCCTGGCCAATTCCAACCAGGTGCCGGTTATGCATCTGTCCCTGAAGGATATCTTCCTGGCGCTGGCCAAGCAGGTCCCGGATCCGGCCGGCGCTGAAAAGCTGGTTGCCAACCCGTACCGGACCTGGAAACAGGTCAATGGCAGTCTGCCGGATACGGCCATCGAGGTACTGGGCCCGCCGCCGACTTCCGGCACCCGCGATGCCTTCGTGGAACTGGCCATGGACGGTGGCTGCAACAGCTTTGACTGGATCAAGGCCATGGAAAAGACCGCTAAACAGGCCTACGAGGCGACCTGCCAGACCATTCGCGAAGACGGCGCATTCATTGAGGCCGGCGAGAACGACAACCTGATTGTGCAGAAGCTGGAAGCGAACCCGAAGGCCATCGGTATCTTCGGCTACAGCTACCTCGAGCAGAACAGCGACCGCATCCAGGGATCCATCATCGATGGTGTCGAACCGGGGTTTGAAACCATCGCCAGTGGCGAGTACTCTGTCTCTCGCCCGCTGCTCTTCTACGTCAAGAAGGCGCATGTGGGTTCCATACCGGGCATCGCGGAATACCTGGCCGAATTCACCAGTGAAAAGGCCTGGGGCGAGGACGGCTATCTGTCAGACAAGGGTCTGATTCCGATGCCGGATGCTGAACGCAAACAGGTTGCAGCAGATGTCAAAGCTCTGAAGACGATGTAATTCTGCTGCCGTGAAAAACTCTCGGGTGGGTATGATTTTCACGTACCCACCTGATTTTTTATTGTTATTGATAAAACCCGATTGAATACAACCAACCTCTTTTTCCTGCTCTGCCTGCTCGGTGTACTCGGCTTCCTGTTTGGCCGGCACCGCGCCTATGCCACCAGCCATGGCTCCATCAAGAATCTGAATTCGCTCCCGTCGCACTACGGGATGTACGCAATGACCCTTACGGTGATCCCGGCACTGGTGCTGCTTGCCTGCTGGGCAATGCTGTCCAGCCAGGCCATTGAAAAGGTATTGATCCTCGAACTGCCGCCCGAAATGCAGGCATTGCCGCGTGCAGAACTCGGCCTGCTGATCAACGACGTACGCAACGCCGCCCTGGGCCAATCCATTGCCGGCGACGACGTGCAGCTGATCCGACAACTGGGCAAGCGTTACCTGGAACTGGAGCGCGACAGTACCCGGATGCTGTGGCTGCTCTGCCTGGCGCTGTGCGCCGGCGGCGTCGCCTGGGCATGGCACCATATCCAGGCCAGACACCCGGCCCGCACCCGTGTGGAACGAATAGTCGTGCTGGCGCTGATTACCTGCTCGTTGATCGCGGTATTGACGACCATCGGCATCGTGCTGTCGGTAATCTTTGAATCCATCCTGTTTTTCAAGCAAATCCCGCTGACGCAATTCCTGTTTGGACTGGAATGGAGTCCGCAAATGGCGATCCGCGCCGACCAGGTCGGCTCCTCCGGTGCATTTGGCGCCGTACCGCTGTTCGCCGGCACCTTGCTTATCTCCGGCATTGCCATGGTGGTTGCGGTGCCGATTGGCCTGATGTCGTCCATATACATGGCGGAATACGCCAGCCGGCGGGTACGCTCGATACTGAAGCCGGTGCTGGAAATCCTTGCCGGTATTCCTACCGTGGTGTACGGCTTCTTTGCCGCGCTCACCGTCGCACCGCTGATCCGTGATTTCGGCCATGCACTCGGGCTGCAAGTGGCCTCGGAGAGCGCACTGGCTGCCGGACTGGTGATGGGCATCATGATCATCCCGTTCGTCTCCTCGATTTCCGACGACGTCATATCGGCGGTTCCGCGCGCCATGCGCGAGGGCTCCTATGGCCTGGGGGCGACACAGTCCGAAACCATCCGGCTGGTGATCATTCCGGCAGCCCTGCCCGGCATCGTGGGTGGCGTGCTGCTGGCGATATCGCGCGCCATCGGCGAGACCATGATCGTGGTCATGGCAGCCGGACTGTCCGCCAACCTGACCGCGAACCCGCTCGAGGCAGTAACCACCGTAACTGTACAGATCGTTACACTGCTGGTCGGCGACCAGGAATTCGACAGTCCCAAGACGCTGGCCGCCTTTGCACTGGGGCTGGTGCTGTTCCTGGTCACCCTGCTACTGAACATCATCGCACTGCACGTGGTGCGCCGTTACCGCGAGCAATATGAATAACCAGGACCCCGCACGCCATGGATAATCGCACCATCGACCTGATGCAAAAACGGCTGCGGCGGCGCTATGCACGCGAAACCCGCTTCCAGTGGTATGGCCGGATATCGATCGCTATCGCACTGATATTTTTGATGTTTCTATTCGTCAATATTTTCAGCAAGGGTTACAGCGCGTTCCAGCAAAGCGCGATAATGCTCACGGTAAACCTGGATGAAAGCGAGTTCCCGCAAGACCGCAAGGATCCTGGCGCAATGATGGCGGTTGATTACGGCGGGCTGATCAAGCAATCCCTCTACAGGCAATTTCCGGAGGTTACCGAGCGCAAGGACAAACGCGCGCTGTTCCAGCTGATCAGCCCCGGCGCCGTCTATGCATTGCGCGACCAGGTCGCTGCGAATCCGGACAGCATCGGCAACAGCATCGACGTGTGGCTGCCGGCCAACGATGACGTCGACATGTACATCAAGCATGTAGCCGACCAGGCGGATGCAACCGCCATGCGCCTGTCGGAGCAACAGGTGGTGTGGATCGAAAAGCTGCGTACCGACCAGCGCCTCGAGAAAAAATTCAACCGGATCTTCTTTACCTCCGGTGATTCCCGCGAACCGGAACTGGCCGGTATCCGCGGCGCCCTGACCGGCTCGTTCCTTACCCTGGTGGTTACCCTGCTGCTGTCATTCCCGATCGGAGTGGGTGCCGCGATCTACCTGGAGGAATTCGCGCCAAAGAATCGCTGGACGGACCTGGTTGAGGTCAATGTGAACAACCTGGCCGCGGTACCCTCCATCATTTTCGGCCTGCTGGGCCTGGCGGTATTTATCAACTTCTTCGGCGTGCCCCGTTCCGCACCACTGGTCGGTGGCCTGGTGCTGACGCTGATGACCCTGCCGACCATCATTATTTCCAGCCGCGCCGTGATCAAGGCCGTACCTCCATCCATCCGCGAGGCAGCCCTCGGTGTGGGTGCCTCGCACGTGCAGACCGTGTTCAGCCATGTAGTGCCACTGGCGCTGCCCGGCATGCTGACCGGCACCATCATCGGCATGGGCCGCGCCCTGGGGGAGACCGCCCCATTACTGATGATCGGCATGGTGGCCTTCGTGGTGGATGTCCCGACCAGCTTTACCGACTCCTCCACCGCGCTGCCGGTCCAGATCTACCTCTGGGCGGACAGCCCGGAACGCGGCTTCGAGGAGCGCACCTCGGCGGCCATCATGGTGCTGCTGGGCTTCCTGGTCGTCATGAATGCCGCCGCGGTCTACCTGCGGAAACGGTTTGAACACAAGTGGTAGTTCACGGAAAATACCGTGACCACCACCGGCACCGCTGTACCACGCCCGCCGACTCAACCGGGCATTGAGGAACCGCGAAGTATGCGCGAGCAGAAAGAGAACCTGGCCACGGACGAAAAACACCAGACGGTCGGCAAGATCACCGTCGAGGACCCGCGCCTGCAGTGCCGCAGCGTCAACGTGTATTACGGTGACAAGCAGGCCATCAAGAACGTCTCCATCGATGTTGGCCGCAACGAGGTGATCGCCATGATCGGCCCGTCCGGCTGCGGCAAGTCCACCTTCCTGCGCTGCATGAACCGGATGAACGACATCATCGAGGGCTGCCGCGTCGATGGCAGTATCCGGCTCGATGGCACGGATGTGTATGACAAGGACACCGACGTAGTCACGCTGCGCGCCCAGGTCGGCATGGTATTCCAGCGCCCCAACCCGTTTCCGAAATCCGTCTATGAAAATGTTGCCTACGGTCCGCGCATACACGGTCTGTCCGAGAACAAGGTGGACCTGGACGAGATCGTGGAAACCAGCCTGCGCAAGGCGGGCCTGTGGGACGAAGTAAAAGACCGGCTGCACCAGCCTGGCACCGGCCTGTCCGGTGGCCAGCAACAACGCCTGTG
>CAJQOV010000112.1 GCA_905480065.1 uncultured Gammaproteobacteria bacterium
CGCCGGCAACCGCTACCGCATCATCGGGGTGATGGAGCCCAAGGGGCAGATGCTGGGCTTCGAACCACCGCACTTTGGCTGCGATGCCACCATCGGTGGCGCCGTTGCCAGTGGCCTGTCGGGTCCGCGCCGTCCCTACGCCGGTGCTGCGCGGGATTTCGTGCTGGGTGTGAACTGCATCAACGGCAAGGGTGAGTACCTGCGTTTTGGCGGACAGGTCATGAAGAATGTTGCAGGCTACGACCTGTCACGCATGCTGACCGGTTCGCTGGGCACCCTCGCGGTGTTGCTCGAGATTCACCTCCGGGTACTGCCGATTCCGCAGCGCGAAATCACCCTCTACCTGGATTGCAACGCAGCGGAGAGTATCCGCCAATGCAGCGAGTGGACCAGGCAGGCAGTGCCGATCAGCGCCGCCTGCCACCATGACGGTCAGTTCATGCTGCGCCTGTCAGGAACGGAACTGGGCGTGGCTGCTGCTGTACGCCGCATCGGCGGCGAGACGCTGGATGACAGCAACAGCTTCTGGCAGCAACTGCGTGAACAAAGCTTGCCGTTCTTCAGCACCGGGCAACCGCTCTGGCGCATTTCCGTACCACCCGCCACCCGTCCGTTCCGGATCGATGGCAACTGGCTGTACGACTGGGGGGGTGCACAACGCTGGCTCACCGGCGTGGCCGCTGCAGCCGAGGTACGCCAGGCCGCGCAACAGGCTGGTGGTCATGCCACCCTGTTTCGCAACGGCGATCGTGGCGGCGAGGTATTCCATCCGCTTGCGCCGGCACTGTGGTCACTACACCGGCGCATCAAGCAAACTTTCGATCCGGCCGGCATCCTGAATCCCGGGCGTATGTACGCCGGACTCTGACCATGCAGACCGCATTACCGGAATCCGTGTTACAGACGACGCATGGCCGTCAGGCCGACGCGATCCTGCGCAACTGCGTGCACTGCGGCTTTTGCAATGCCACCTGCCCGACCTATCAGCTGACCGGCGATGAACTGGATGGACCACGCGGCCGCATCTATCTCATCAAGCAGGTACTGGAAGGCCAGGCGCCGACGGCAAAGACCCGCCTGCACCTGGATCGCTGCCTGACCTGCCGTGCCTGCGAAACCACCTGCCCCTCCGGGGTCGACTATCACCTGCTGCTCGATACCGGGCGCGCGCTGACCGAACAGGCCACCCGTCGCCCGCTGCCGGAACGCATGTTGCGGCGGATGCTGCGCATGACACTGGCGCACCGCACCCGCTTTACGCTACTGCTACGCGCCGGACAACTGGTGCGCCCGTTGTTACCCGCCGCACTCAAGGCGCGTGTGCCGGTGCGGCAGCACCTCGAACCGTTGCGCTCCGCAGCAGCGCGGTCGCGCTCGGTGCTGATGCTGAACGGTTGCGTACAGCCGGCCCTGGCACCGCAAATCAACCGCGCCACGGAACGGCTGCTGTATGCACTGGGCATCAGCGTGACCAGGGAACCGGGCGACGCTTGCTGCGGCGCACTCAGCCATCACCTCAACGCCACGGCAGAAGCGCACGACTTCATGCGCCATAACATCGATGTCTGGTGGCCGCACATCGAAGGTGGCGTCGAAGCCATCGTGGTTACCGCCAGCGGTTGCGCGCCGATGCTAAAGGATTATGGCCGGCTGCTGGCTGACGATCCCGTCTATGCGGAAAAGGCGGCGCGGGTCAGCGCACTGGCGCGGGACCTGAGCGAGATCATCACACACGAACAGCCCTGGAACATCCTGCCCCGGGCAGCGGCTACGCGCGTGGCATTCCACTCGCCCTGCACGCTGCAACACGGGCAACGACTGAATGGTGTCGTGGAACACCTGCTGCAGCAATGCGGCTACCAGCTGACCGCAGTAAGCGATGCCCATCTTTGCTGCGGCTCGGCGGGCACCTACTCCATCCTGCAGGGTCGACTGGCAACTGCCCTGCGTGATAACAAGCTCGCCGCCCTGCAGGCCGACGCACCGCAACTGATCGCCACCGCCAACATCGGTTGCCTGGCGCACATGTCCGGCCAGGCCACGGTTCCGGTCCTGCACTGGGTTGAATTACTCGGCTCGCTGCTGCCCGGGGAAAGCACGTGAACAGGTCGTTACTACCGCTGCTGGTAGAACCGGAATTACTAGAAAATACATTGGGTAATAACAATCTCCTGATTATTGACCTGAGTAACAGGGACAACTATCGCAAGCTGCATGTACCGGGTGCCGTGCACCTCGATTATGCGCAGATCGTGGCAGTGAAAAAGCCGGTGGTGGGACTGCTCCCGGACGACAACACGCTGGCCTCACTGTTCAGCAACACCGGTATCGATACCAATACCCACGTGGTGGCCTACGACGATGAAGGTGGCGGTCGCGCGGCGCGGTTGCTGTGGACGCTGGCCACGGCCGGACACCCGCACTACTCGCTGCTCAACGGTGGCTTGCATGCCTGGGCGAATGAAGGCCGGCGCTTCGAAAGCAGCGCAGTTACGCCACAGGCCAGATCATTTACGGTACGACACACCGATGCGCCGATTGCGCGCAGTGACTATATCCAGGATCACCTGGATGACCGCCATTGCTGCCTGCTGGATGTACGCAGCGCGGACGAGTACAGCGGCGTGAAAAAACTCGCCGCTCGTGGTGGACACATCCCCGGCGCGGTGCATATGGAATGGACGCAGGCAATGGACATCACGCGCAACCTGCGGCTCAAACCGGATGCCGAGCTGAAAGCCTTGCTGGGTACGTTCGGGGTGACGCCGGACCGGCAGGTGATCACCTATTGCCAGAGCCACCACCGCTCCGCGCACACCTGGCTGGTGCTGAAACACCTGGGCTATCCCGAGGTAAAGGGCTATCCCGGCTCCTGGTCCGACTGGGGCAACAACCCGTCACTGCCGGTGGAGTAGCTGTAGCGCTGCCGGATCGTGAACACACGCTGCAGGTGCAGGTGCAAGCAAACCCGGCTCGCGCAAAGACGCAAAGGCGCGGAGAAAAACACGGATAACTTGCCACAGAGAACACAGAGAACACAGAGAATATAAAATAAATGACCGTCATCCCCGCGCAGGCGGGGATCCAGTCTGAAACAGTACGGCGAGTTACTGGATTCGCGCCTGCGCGGGAATGACGCGATTTGTATGGCACCAGGTTCTATGCCATTCCCTGCAGCTGATTCCGTGCAATCTCTGTGGCTGTTTTTTTGCGGTTCTTTGCGTCTTTGCGCGAGCCGGTTTTCCTGGCCCTCGGCACAGCTGCGGGCAATTACCTGAATAGCTGCTCGCGGTAATACTGCAGCTCGCGGATCGAGTCGCGCGCATCATCCAGCGCCAGGTGGGTACTGCCCTTCTTGAAACCCTGCGCTACCGTCGGCGACCAGCGCATGGCCAGCTCCTTGATGCTGCTGACATCCAGGTTGCGGTAGTGGAAATAACGTTCCAGTTCCGGCATGCAGCGCGCCAGAAAGCGGCGATCCTGGCAGATGCTGTTGCCGCACATCGGCGAGGCATTGGCCGGCACGTACTCGCTGAGAAACTTGATGGTCTGCCGCTCTGCCTGCGCCTCGGTCAGCGTGCTCTTGCGCACCCGCTCGGTCAGGCCGGACCCCCCGTGCTGGCGGGTATTCCATTCATCCATGCACTTCAGCACCGGATCCGGCTGGTGGATGGCCAGTACCGGACCTTCGGCAAGGATGTTCAGCTGGCTGTCGGTTACAATAGTCGCGATCTCGATGATGTAGTCCTTGCCGGTATCCAGGCCGGTCATCTCCAGGTCAATCCAGATCAGGTTGCTTGCTGCTTGCGCCATGCGGGTTCCTTCCTAAAACAAGGGTTGAGTCGCATTGTAGCAGAGGCTAATCTGCGGTTAACCGCTTAATGGAAGACAAACGATGCACGGATTTACCCTACTGTTTCTCGCTGCGCTTGCCGGCTCGGTACTACTGCGTCTCTGGCTGGCCCGGCGGCATATCCACCACGTAGCCAGACACCGCGCAGTGGTGCCAGAGTCTTTCGCCGGGCGCGTGGCGGCCGAGGAACACCACAAGGCGGCCGATTACACGGTGACCAACACGCGCATTGGCATGCTCGCCCTGTTGTACGACACCGGCTTGTTACTGGGCTGGACGCTCGGTGGCGGACTCGAATGGCTGGATGGCCTGGTGCGCGGCGCCGGCTACGCGCCGGTGATTACCGGCACCCTGGTGATCCTGGGCTTCATGGCGCTGGCCACCCTGCTCGACCTGCCGTTCAGCCTCTACCACACCTTCGTGGTGGAGGAACGCTTCGGCTTCAACCGTTCCACGCCCGGTATTTTCGTCAGCGACCTGCTCAAGCAGGCCTTGCTGCTCGCCGTGATCGGTACGCCGCTGATCGCCCTGGCCCTGTGGATCATGCAGGCCTCGGGCGGACTCTGGTGGCTGTATGTATGGCTGGTGTGGACGGCATTCACACTGCTCATGTACTGGGCCTACCCGGCCATCATCGCGCCGCTGTTCAACCGCTTTACCCCGCTGACGGATGAAACCCTGAAAGCGCGTATCCAGGCGCTGATGGACAAGTGCGGCTTTCGCAGCAGCGGCATCTTCGTCATGGACGGATCGAAACGTTCCGGCCATGGCAACGCCTACTTCACCGGGTTCGGCAACAACAAGCGCATCGTATTTTTCGACACCCTGCTGGAGTCGCTGGAACCGATGGAAATCGAGGCGGTACTGGCCCACGAACTGGGGCACTTCCGGCTGCGGCACATCCGCAAGCGCCTGCTGACCGGCATGCTGATCAGCCTTGCCGCACTGGCGCTGCTTGGCTGGCTGTCCGGCCAGGACTGGTTCTACCACAGCCTCGGCATCAGTACCCCGTCGGCATGGATGGCGCTGTTGCTGTTCATGCTGGTCGCACCGGCATTCACCTTCATCCTGCAACCGCTGCTGTCGTACCTGTCGCGCAAGCATGAGTTCGAGGCCGACGCCTACGCCGTGCGCCAGTCCAGCGGCACTGACCTGGTGCAGGCACTGGTCAAGATGTACCGGGAAAACGCCAGCACGCTGACCCCCGACCCGCTGTATTCCGCGTGGCATGATTCCCATCCGCCGGCCCCGGTGCGGATTGCCCATATTTACGCTACCATGAACGCATGATTACCCGGAGCAGAAACGCCACCATGAAAACCTTTGCCATCACCTTGCTGGCTGCCAGCATCTCCCTGCTGACCACCAGCGCGAGTGCCGCCGACCCGGCACACGGGCGCCAGCTGCAGGAAGCCAACTGCATGAGCTGTCACGATAACAGTGTCTACACCCGCAAGGACCGCAAGGTCACCAGCCTGGACGGCCTGCAGAAGCAGGTACGCCGCTGCGAACTGACACTCGGACTGCAGTGGTTTGATGAAGACGTCGATGATGTCACGACCCATCTCAACCAGAACTTCTACCAGTTCAAGTAATGAGCGACGCTGCGCTGCAGGAACGGCACTGCACCCCCTGCACGCGCGGCACTGCCCCGCTGGATCACACCCGGGCCACGCAACTGCTTGGCCAGCTGCACGCTGACTGGCTGTTGTCCGCCGATGGACAAACCATCAGCCGTGACTACGGCTTCACCGATTTCCACCAGACCATGGCGTTCGTCAACGCACTGGCCTGGGTCGCGCATACCGAGGACCATCACCCGGACCTCGAAGTCGGCTACCGGCACTGCCTGGTGCGTTACAGCACCCACCTGATCGGCGGCCTGTCGGAGAATGATTTCATCTGTGCAGCGCGCATCGATGCGTTGCTGCCGGCTGCCGCATAACACCTCCCGGCATGTCGTCCAGATCGCACCCCGCATCACAATCTGACACATTCGCCACTCCCGACAGCATCGACAGCCAGCCCGACAGCGGGCTGGTGATCGTCAATTACGGCAAACACATGCTCGTGGAAGACGCCAGCGGCACACTGACCCGTTGCGTATCGAGACGCGAGGCCGGCAACCCGGTCTGTGGCGACCGGGTGCGCTGGACCCGTACCGGCGACGCGGAAGGCGTCGTGGAATCCATCGAGGATCGTCGCACGCTGCTGCAACGCGCCGTCGGCGAGAGCCACTACAAGCCGCTGGCCGCCAACATCGACCAGGTCGTCATCGAAGCCGCCACGGAGCCGTCCTTCGACAGCTTCCTGATCGACAAGTACACCGTCGCCGCCGAACTGGCCGGCACCACGCCGCTGATCATCATCAACAAGGAAGACCTGCTGGGCGCGGACACACGCCGGGACATCGAATCCCTGCTGCAGGAATACCGGGACATCGGTTACCACTGCCTGTTCACCAGCGCACTGCACAATACCGGTATCGATGCCTTCCTCGCACAACTGGCAAACAAGTCCAGCATCCTGGTCGGGCAGTCGGGGGTTGGCAAGTCCTCGCTGATCAAGCGCCTGTTACCCGACCTGGAGATCGCCACCAGCAAGCTGTCCGCCGCCTCCGGCCAGGGCAAGCACACCACCACCGCCACCACGCTCTACCACCTGCCCGGCGGCGGCAACCTGATCGACTCACCGGGCGTGCGCGATTTTCATCTCGGCAAGGTGGACCCGGCCGAACTGGGCAATGGCTTTCGCGAGTTTCATGCCTGGCTGGGGCAATGCCGCTTCAGAGACTGCCTGCACCGCAGCGAGCCGGATTGCGCAGTCCTTGCGGCACAGCAACAGGGGCACATCAGCGCCCGGCGCATGGAGAGTTACCGGCGCCTGCTGGAACTGCAGGGATAAACATAGGGTCAGCGCACAAAACCATCTCGCGCAAAGACGCAAAGCACAATAATGGTGTCAGAGCACATTAAAAATAATGGTGTCAGAGCACATTATTTCCTAATATAAGCAGTAAATGTGCTCTGACACCATTTCCTGATATAAGCAGTAAATGTGCTCTGACACCATTTCCTGACACCATTTCCTTCCTGACACCTTTTCCTTCCATTTCCTTCGGAGTTGCGTCATGACGGTGTATCAGGTTCGGGTCTGGGATCCACTGGTGCGGCTGTTCCACTGGTCACTGGTGGCCGCGTTTGCGATTGCCTACTTCACCGG
>CAJQOV010000113.1 GCA_905480065.1 uncultured Gammaproteobacteria bacterium
TGAATGAATTCTGGCGCTTGGGTCTCAGTATTAAAGAGCTGGCAGAAATTGGTGTCTCGGTCAGTGCGGATGTGCCGGTATTTGTGCGCGGCCACTCTGCCGTGGCAGAAGGGGTGGGCGAACAATTCACCCCGGCGGAACCCGCACAAGCCTGGTACGTGGTCATCGATCCGGCAGTAAATATATCAACCGCCAGTGTTTTTTCCGCTGTTGAATTGACACGGGACACGCCGCGACAGACAATACCCGACCTTCTTTCGGGGGCTACCCGGAACGATTGCGAGGCAGTCGTTCGGCACGGTTTTCCGGAGGTGGCGGCGGCCCTGGACTGGTTGAATGCATATTCTCCTGCACGCATGACCGGCACAGGTGGCTGTGTGTTTGCCGCCTTTGCGTCACCGGCTGAGGCCAGCCGTGTTGCAGCCCTGGTGCCGCAACCCTGGACCGGTCAGGTGGCACGCGGTGTCAATCGGTCCCCCTTGCTGGTGGCGCTGGAATGAAGCATTCCCGGTTTGCCACGGGCAACCCGTAACGGATTTTATTGGGACGTCGCCAAGTGGTAAGGCACGGGGTTTTGATCCCCGCATTCGCAGGTTCGAATCCTGCCGTCCCAGCCAGACAAGTTAGGTACTGGTGTGACACGGCAGGATGAGAACCGCAAGGTTCGACTAACACGCACAGCGTGTTAGAACGTTGCCGCAGGGCGGCAACGGCCCGGAGGGCGAGGCCGGTAGGCCGAGTAATCCTGCCGTCCCAGCCAGACAAGTTAGGTACTGGTGTGACACGGCAGATCTGGTGGGGCGCCTGGCGCCACAAACCGATAAACAAGCTGGCGCTGATGCGGCAGTTCCGGAAGTTTTACCCAGTACGTTGCGTACTGTAGTCACGACAACATCGAACAGGTTATGAACGGATTACCCGCGTCAGACAATAACAGCAGCATGATGGTATTTGCAGGTAATGCAAATCCGGAGCTGGCGCAGAATATCGCCAACCACCTGCGGCTGAACCTGGGCAGTGCCTACGTCAGCAAGTTCAGTGACGGCGAAGTACAGGTGGAGATCATGGAGAATGTCCGCGGCAAGGACATTTTCATCGTGCAGCCGACCTGTGCGCCGACCAATGACAACCTGATCGAGCTGCTGGTGATGATTGACGCGCTGCGGCGCGCATCGGCACATCGCATCACCGCGGTGATCCCGTATTTCGGCTATGCCCGCCAGGACCGCCGGCCACGCTCTGCGCGCGTGCCGATCACGGCCAAGGTGGTGGCGCAGATGATCGGGAATGTAAAAACCGATCGTGTGCTGACTGTGGACCTGCACTCGGACCAGATCCAGGGATTCTTCGATATCCCGGTGGATAATGTATACGCCTCGCCGATCCTGCTGGGCGATATCTGGAAACAGAAGTATCCGGATATCGTGGTGGTGTCGCCGGACGTGGGCGGCGTGGTGCGTGCCCGGGCGCTGGCGAAACGGCTGGACGATGCCGAGCTGGCCATTATCGACAAGCGTCGCCCGCGGCCAAACGAGGCGCGCGTGATGAATATCATCGGTGAGGTGGAAGACCGCACCTGCGTGCTGATCGACGACCTCGTTGATACCGCCGGCACCCTGTGCCTGGCCGCAATGGCGCTCAAGGAACATGGCGCGGCGCGCGTGGTGGCCTACTGCACGCACCCGGTACTGTCGGGCGCGGCGGTCGATAACATCGCGGCTTCCGAGCTCGATGAACTGGTGGTGACGGATACCATACCGTTGCGCGAACCGGCGCAGCGTTGTGACAAGATCCGGCAGCTGAGTATTTCCGCCATGCTGGCGGAAACCATGCGCCGGATCAGTGATGAAGAATCGGTCAGCTCGCTGTACATGGACTGACCGTTGTTAACCGTCACGGAATTCCGCAGCGAATCCCGTGACCATATTCTCTCCTGGTCGCGGGAGAGACAATCTGCACCACAAGGTGCGTTTTTTTATGGAGAAGTCACATGGCTGTCAGCTTTGAATTGAATGCAGAGCCGCGTACGGATACAGGCAAGGGTGCGAGCCGCCGCCTGCGTCGTGCCGGTAAGGTACCCGCCATCATGTATGGCGGTGGCAAGGATCCGGAATCGCTGACCTTGTCGCACAACCAGTTGCTCCGCAACCTCGAACACGAGGCGTTCTACTCGCATATCCTGTCAATCAATATAGGCGGTACCATGGTGCCGGCGATCCTGCGTGACCTGCAGCGTCATCCGAGCCGCCCGCTGGTGCTGCATGCCGATCTGCAGCGGGTGAACATGTCCGAGAAGTTGCGTACCCACGTACCATTGCACTTTCTCGGTGAAGATACCTCTGCGGCTGTCAAGGCGGGTGCCCTGGTATCACATGAACAGATCGACGTGCAGGTAGAGTGCATGCCGAAGGATCTGCCGGAATTCATCGCGGTCGATATCTCTGCACTGGAAATTGGCGATTCGATTCACCTGTCCGATCTGGTTATGCCTGAAGGCGTCATACTGGTTGAGCTGGAGCGAGGCGAGGATCATGACCAGGCGGTCGTGAGTATCCATGCCAAGCGTGTCGAGGAAGAGGTCGAGGCAGTAGCCAAACCCGAGGACGCGGCTGGATCGGAAGATAGCAGCAGCTAGGCGGCGGATCGGTTTTGACTGCCATACAGCTCGTCGCCGGGCTGGGTAACCCCGGAAACAAGTACGCACAGACCCGGCATAATGCCGGGTTCTGGTTTGTGGAAGAGGTTGCACGTCGCTGCAATGCGCACTTCAGCGCAGACGGCAAGCACAAAAGCGAAGTGGCGCGCTGTACCGTGGCGGGCCATGACTTGCGCCTGCAGAAACCGCAGCAGTTCATGAATTGCAGCGGCCTGCCGGTTGCGTCACTGGCCGGGTTTTACCAGATTCCGCGCCAGTCCATCCTGATTGTGCACGATGAACTCGACCTGCCGGTTGGCTCTGTTCGGCTGAAGAAGGACGGCGGGCATGGTGGTCATAACGGCTTGCGCGACCTGATACCGCACCTGGGCGGCAATGATTTTCTGCGTCTGCGCATCGGGATCGGTCATCCCGGTCACAAGGACGATGTCACTGAACATGTGTTGAAGCCGGCCAGTCGCGAGGACCGTGAACAGATTGACCAGGCAATTGATGCCGCGATCGCGGTGTTGCCCGACCTGCTGGCCGGCAAGATCGAGGCGGCGATGAAAGCGCTGCATACGCAGGGCAAGTAACGGACCACCCCCTCTCCCTCCGGGACGCCGACAGGGATATCCGCGGTACGCATCCAGGGATGGACTCGGTAGAGCGAAGCAGGAGCCAGAGCCGAGAGTGATGCAGGGAGCAGTTGCCGGGAGGGTTGCGGTAAGGAATCAGGAAACGCAGCCGGTCATAAGCCGAGTCAGTGACAGGCGTGACTTTATCGCTGTGACAGCCTCAGTGTGAGCGCAGTGACGAGCCTAACTTCAGTACAGCGGTCATTCCCGCGCAGGCGGGAATCCAGAGCTTTGAACCGGCGCCATATCCCCGCCAGGAATTGCGGGACGCACCCGGGTGGAATGACGGTTTTTCAGGGAAACAGAAAATTATGAGCGTGAAATGCGGCATCGTCGGTCTGCCCAATGTGGGCAAATCGACGCTCTTCAACGCCCTGACCGAGGCGGGCATACAGGCGGAGAACTATCCGTTCTGCACCATCGATCCGAATGTCGGCATCGTGCCGGTGCCCGATCCGCGTCTCGACCGGCTGGCGCAAATCGTCAAGCCACAGAAAGTGATCAACACCACGATGGAGTTCGTGGACATCGCCGGACTGGTCGCCGGCGCATCGAAAGGCGAGGGGCTGGGCAACAAGTTTCTCGCCAACATCCGCGAGACCGATGCCATCTGCATGGTGGTGCGCTGCTTCGAGGATGACAACGTGGTGCATGTCAGCGGCAGTGTGAATCCGTTGCGGGATATCGATGTCATCAACACCGAACTGGCACTGGCCGACCTCGATACCGTGGAGCGCGGCATCCTGCGCGTGGCCAAGATTGCCAAGGGCGGCGACAAGGAGGCGAAGGCGAAGTTCGCACTGTTCGAGCAGGTGCGTGATTACCTCGACCAAGGGGGCATGGTGCTGGCAATGGGGCTGGATGCCGATCAGCTCGCCGCGATCTATGATTTGCACCTGCTCACGGCCAAGCCGGTGATGTACGTCGCCAACGTGGCCGAGGACGGCTTCGAAGACAACATGTTGCTGGATGCAGTGCGCATACGTGCCGAGCAGGAAGGCGCCGAGGTGGTTGCGGTTTGTGCCGCCATCGAGGCGGAGATCGTCGAGCTGGACACCAGCGAACGCCAGGATTACCTGGTCGCAATGGGGCTGGAGGAGCCGGGTCTCAACCGGGTCATCCGTGCCGGGTACCGCTTGCTGGGTTTGCAGACTTTTTTTACCGCCGGGGTAAAAGAGGTACGTGCCTGGACCACGCACATCGGGGCGACCGCGCCGAAGGCCGCCGCCGAGATTCATACCGACTTCGAGAAGGGATTTATCCGCGCCGAAGTCATCTCCTACGATGATTTCGTTGCCTGTAACGGTGAAAACGGCGCCAAGGAGGCTGGCAAGCTGCGGCTCGAAGGCAAGGAATACATCGTCCAGGACGGCGATGTCATGCACTTCCGGTTCAACGTGTAGCAATGTCCCGCGCTATTGCCGGGCGGATTTGCAGGCACGATTATCCTGCACTGCCGCGCTGGTCATTCCCGCGCAGGCGGGAATCCAGTCGTGCCCGTAGCCGGAAAACTTGTCCCGACAGCCCGCTTTCAGGTAATCTTTGCACCCCTTTGGCTACGTAGCTCAGCTGGTTAGAGCACAGCACTCATAATGCTGGGGTCGGTGGTTCAAGTCCACCCGTAGCCACCAAATCAATATCATAAGTAATAACCTCTGGCTCGTCATGAGGCGAGGCTCTTGCCTGTACTCCATATTCCGCAACCGGCCGGTGCACTAGGCGCGCAGGCGATGGAAGCCCGCGCACATCCGCTGTCCCGCCACGCCCGCGAGCGCATGCAACAGCTTGGCCAGTGGCAATAGCAAGCGACGGAAACCCAGCAAACCAACATCAGAGGAAAGAGAAAATACAAACCAGACAGCAGACTTATCCACAGACGCCTAGGTATACTGGGCACCCGTAACCCGGGTCAGAATTGGATGGAAACCCTGGGTCAGTTTTAAGTGGCAACCAACAGAAAAATATCGAAAACATGGTAGCATCGGGTTTTTGGGGCCACCTTGCTACACATCTAGCTTGCGATCCAACAAGCGGTTACTACAAAGAGCTCTAAGGCATGGCAATATGCCTAACATGGCGGTCAAGCGGGACTGGCCGAAAGCGGCTTCGTTTGCAAGTTGCGGAGCGCTGAGTGCGCCGCCCTCGTGGGGTGCGTTGCGGCCAGCCCCTTACCTTCAAGGTTATATGGCTTTCTATAATTAAGATACGGACCTTACCAGGAGGAGCGGTATGAAAAAACTATTAACAATAACTTTTTTGCTGTTGGCAACTTCCACAAACGTATTTGCATCGGACCAAGCATTGGTTATTTCGGCTAAAGACAAATCATTGCAATGGGGGGCATGCCCTGCCTTTATACCGGAA
>CAJQOV010000114.1 GCA_905480065.1 uncultured Gammaproteobacteria bacterium
TTCTACCGGGTTAGCTGCGGGATCGATCGAAGTGACGGACAGTTTGACGAGCTGGTCCGGCGCGCCTACGTGGTGATCGATCCAGAGCCGGGAACGGTCACCGGCAGGCATTTTTTTGCCGCCTGTGCAGAGGAGCATGGGACGCGCACGGATATCGACGCTGCCATCTGGCCGGATGAGCTGTATGGTCTCGCCAGGGCGGTGGGGATCGATAGTGTCAGGGTATTCTCGCTGGCGAGTCCCGAGCTGCTGTCCAGGGATGGCGTCGACTACGATTTTACCGAGCTGGATGCAGCGATCGCAACCCTGGACCGCCATCAGCTGGACCGGTTTTTGGTGCTGGGCAGCAACGACACGTCCCGCACCCCTGCGTGGTTGCGCAAGCCAACGACTTCCGAAACTACCGTGGATCTGCTGTCCGGTCTGCGTGTGCCGAGTGAGCGCGCGCGGTTTGCCAAACGTGGCGGTGACCGTTACCTGGACCTCGACAGCTACCGGGGTTACCTGCAGCGCCTGATGCAGCATGTCGGGAAGCGTGTGCCGTACTACGAGGTGTGGAATGAGCCGGGCCATAAATTCTCCGCCGCCGATATCGTCCGCCTGACCTCCGCGACACACGCGGTGCAGGGAAAAGTTGCACCGGAAACAAAACTGCTGGGTTTTTCCAGCACCGTGCGCGCCGACTGGGGGAAGGGAAGAGACCGCAATCACCTGCCCTCACTGCTGGATGAAGTGGCCCGCCTGGGCGGACTTGCCCAGGTTGACGGGATTTCGTTTCATGGACGGCACGCCTTTGGGTACCTGGCCCGCGGTTACGATGAGCGTAACCTGGACACCGGGTTCACCGCGCGCCTGCGCACGATCATGCGACGGGAAGGCAGGGCGGATCTGCCGCTCTGGGATACCGAGTTCGGGATTTCCTGGCGCAGCCCCCATCCGGAACGCGTGGATGCGGTGGCCGGTGCGGCACAAGGCGAACTCGAGTACCCGCGTACGTTTGCACCCGACGTGCTCGATGTGGCGCGCCAGTTGCCTGCTGTCTATGCCCAGGCGGCTGCCGATGGGGTAGCAACACTGGCATGGTTTTCGCTGGACAGCAGTATTGCCGATATCGCACACCCGGAGCGCCGCTGGGTGTTTTTTGATGCCATGCTGGAGCCGATGCCGCACCTGGCGGTATTCGACGCCATGACCGGGATCCTCGGTGCGGCCAAATATAATCGCACGGCAGAGCGCAAGGATGGTACCAGGTCCTACCTGTTTTCCCGGGACCGGGATACGGTAGTGCTTATGTACAACTGGCAAGAGAAGCTGGTTGATGTTTCAATTAAGATGGGTAATACGACACCACTGGTTCTTGACGTGATGGGTAATCCGGCCGAATTCCAGCGCAGCGGCGAATCTGCCATTTCCGTATCGGTGGATGGCTGGCCAAAGTATATTGTCATACCAGGTACCGCGCCCGCTGATATTGTCATTCAATAGTGAGTCAGGCTGGCGAGCTCGAACGAAAGGTCAAACATGGAAATTCTGGATATCCCCGCTCTCTATCTCGGAATCGGGGCACTGGTGTGGGTCTTGTTCACAGTACTTTTCTTCTGGAAAAGTGAGTGGATTGGCGCCGCACTGGTGACGATATTCTTTTTCGCACAAGTCATCCTGGACCTGTTTCTAGGGGGTGTGAATATACCCAATGGACAACTGATCCTGATCCTGTTCGGACCGCTGTTGCTTGCCTCGGTGGCACTTCGTCAGGATACGCCGGTTCGAGTTGTCAATATTCTTCCGATATTTCTGCTGGCAGTGACCATTGTAGTTTCCATTATCTGGAATGGATTGCCTATTTGGGATAACAAGACCCAACTGATGTCGCCCATCTTCGCGATATTGCTCTACCTGGCGATCCCCGGGATACGCGAGGCCCGATTTCTGATCAACCTTTTTCTGTTGTTCGTCGTCATCAGTACCAGTGTGGCCGCACTCCAGTACATGGGTTTCGAGAATATGTATTTGCCGAGCCAGCGCCGGCTCAGCGAGGCTGGCGGTTTTCAGCGCGGCATCGGGTTGGCAAATCACTTCTGGATGACCGGGCTGTATTGTGCTGCCACGATACCGATCGCCGTCATGGGCAGCCTGACGGCGAAGAGCAGGTGGAAGCGGCAGCTGTATATCGTAACGGGAATATTCGCCGTGGCAGGGTTGACGTTTACCTCGCTCAGGGCCGGGCTGATCGGAGGCGTGTTCGGGACATTGCTGGCGCTGTTCTTCTGGAACCGGGCTACGGCCATCCGCTATTCTGTAGCCGCGCTAGTAGTCCTTGGCCTGCTGTTTGCTGCTGTCCCGTTATTGCGAACCTCCTCCGAGGCGCTGCTCGAACACACCACTACACTGGATGCATCTGCCAAACGCCGGCCGGAGCTTATCATGCAGGGCCTGGAAATCTGGCGAAAAGCACCGTTGCTTGGCGCCGGCCCCAAAAGCATGTTGCGAACATTCGATGTTGGAGACACCCACAATTCCTTTGTCAATGTCCTTGCAGACTATGGACTCATCGGGGAGACATTCTTCCTGGCTGTGGTGGTGATGTCATTCCGAAGCCTGCGCCGGGCGTATCGTCGGTTCCCGGAAGAGAAAGGCTTTATCTTGGGATTAACCGGCGCATTGGCGGGCATTTACATTGTGAGTATTGTTCATTCAGTAAATTACATCGAACTGTACTGGATGTTCCCTGCGCTTGCGCTGGCCATAGATCGCTCGAGAGGACAGCGTCCGGGAGCGGCGTCGGGAGAGACGCAGGCAAGCGCTATGAAGCCAGACATTCGTATCCTGATGCCGCGTTCGGGGGGCATTCGGTAACAAGAAAACGGAGGGTTGCTGTGATGAATATATCCTGGCGATCCACCATCCACCGAATCTGTCAGCTGATCGGGTAGAGCAGATGGTAACCGAACCGGCACGTCTCAAGACACTGTTCCTGGTCCCCTCCTTGCGCCGGGCCGGCGCTCAGACCCAGGTCGTCGACCTGGTCAACGGGCTGGATAGCCGTCGTTTTGAGAAACACCTGTTTACTTTCCATACGGTACTGGAGCTGCTGGAACGAATCGATCGTGAGCAGGTGGTGTTCTACAACCATCCGCGCAGCCACAAGTTCGATCTCGGGCCGGTGCAAGAGATCGCACGGCTGATTGATCACCAGGGCATAGACGTGATCCACTGCAGTTTGCAGTTTTCTCTGCTACTGGCCTGGCTGGCACGCCGGATGTCACGTCGCAAACCACCCCTGGTCGCAGCCATCCATACTACGGTTAACCGTTCCCTCAAGGAGGCGTTGCAGGATCGTCTGATCTACAGGCACCTGTTGAAGCGCAGCGCCGGAGTAATCTTTGTTTGCGAGAATCAGCGCAACCACTGGTTGAAGAAACATCCCGCACTGAAACGAAATTCGCGCGTGATTTACAACGGTATCGACGTGGCTCGTTTTGATCCCGATGCCTGGGGGTCGGCTGGACAGCGCTTGCGAGCAGCGCTGGATATTCCGGGCGGTGCACAAGTGATTGCCTGTGTCGCCGGATTCCGTCCTGAAAAAGGGCATGGCCAGCTGATCGATGCCTTTGCCGGCCTGTCCGGTACACCTTATCTTGTTTTTGCCGGCGAGGGTGAAACCCGCTCAGCCATGGAACTGCGCATACGGGAAAGCGGCCTGGCGGACCGGGTCAGGTTCCTGGGTGTTGTCGAGGATGTACGCCCGCTGCTCGCCATGGCATCTATTTCCGTTCTGGCTTCCACGGCCGTGGAGACATTTTCCATTGCGATGCTCGAGTCCATGGCAATGGGGGTGCCCATGGTCGCTACCAACATCGGTGGCATGGGTGAGGCGATATTGCCCGGCGACACGGGTTTCCTGGTGCCTCCGGGTGATGTGGAAGCGCTGCGTATGGCGATAGCGGATGCCCTGTCCGACACCCGTCGACTGCATGACATGGGGAGAGCAGCCCGTGCCCTGGTACAGGCGCGCTTCACGCTTGAGGCAATGGTGGAGCAAACGTCAGAGGTGCTTCAGGCCGCCGCAGGCTAACGGTAACTGCGCCCGATCAACGGGAGAGCCGGATATTTCTCCGCGCTGTGCCGTGTAGTGGGGGTTCGCCTGGCCCTGACTACCGGGCAATAGTCTCCTGATATCCTGCGTCAGACACGTACCCACTCGGTACCATCCCAGACAATGGATAGTTTCTCGTAGGCATTCGTCAGCACCACGTTAACGGGATTGCCTTCCAGCGTTGCTCCGTTAAGATCAATGGTCACCGGATTCACGCTATCGATCTTCTTGAAAACGTGCATTTCACCGGGGTTGACCCTGAGGCGTAGCCGGAAAGGCCCGCCGGATGCATCCAGGCGATGCAAACCCCCCTCGAATTTGTCAAATGCATAGCCGTCGTCCGCAACGGTAAACGTCTGCACACCCATCGTGCTGGAACCAAACGTACGGCCGGTTATCCCTGAGAAACGGCAACCGTACTGCTCGATTTTCCCCGGGCCTGCCTGGTAGATGGATGATCCGATTGACCAGTCCGCGGGAGTTTCTGCCTGCCCGAAGCAGCCAAAGGCGCGTGCCCAGCCCGATTCGACCCGCAGCACATTGACGTTTACCGAATAATTGAGTGTGTCCTCGTTGCGACAGAATGACTCCAGTCCATGGACTTCCACCCGTGAATTATTATAGCCAGGGGGTATCCACAGACCGATCACATCATCATCGCCACTGATATCGTTGGTGATGAAACCATTACGGTAATCGTAAGCATACCCGGTACCGATGCGGCATTGATTGAGATAGATTCGTACCGAGTTGCCGGTTACGCGGCATCCCACGTGCGGATGCCCGGAATTCGTTCCAAACAGCATGATCTTGGTGTCGTCACAATAGGTCAGCACCCCAAGATCCAGGCCAATGCCCTCGGTGCGAATCTTCAGGTCTCTGAGCCACCAGGTGAGTTTCGTGTCCCCGCCGCGGTTTCTGATCGCGGCGCCGTGCCCTGTATGCTCGATGTGAATGCCCGAGAGGTAGACGCCGCTGGCAGCTCCGGATCTCCGAATCGCCGCATGGCCTTCAATGCTTCCCGAGAAACGGATGCCAAAGTCTTTGAGATGGACATCGGATTGCCCAATATTGATAGCGTTCCAGTTGCTGCCCACAAAAATCGTCGACAAAGGGCCGGACCCCTGGATGGTTGTCCAGCTCTTCGGTGCCCAGTTGAGTGAATAAATACCGGGTAAAACGCGCAGCAAATAGGGATTGTCGATCGCATTGTCGGTGATGCTGTTGAGTGCAGCGGCAACACTGCTGAAATCTCCACCCGGCCCGATCTCAAGGATATTGCAGGGACAGCCGGCACCGATTGCTTCGCCGGCCAGCAAAGCCGAACCGGCAACGGGTAGCAAAGCCGATTTGATGAATGATCGCCGTGATGACATTGGAATCTACCTGCCTGTGAGGGTTTTGAGCAGTGAGGGGATTACAATCAGGCTTGCCACTAATGTATTTCAATCAATGGGTTGCGATGCCCATCCACTGCTGTTTTCATTATTGGCCTGCTGTTCCAGTCTCTATCTGCTCGATAATAAAAGCAACTGAATTTAAAGGGTGTCAGAATTTAAAGGGTGTCAGAGCACATTTTTTCCTAATATTAGAGTTAACTGTGCTCTGACACCATTTAATCTCTAATATTAGAGTTAACTGTGCTCTGACACCATTTAATCTAATCTTTTGATCCCCTCTCCCCAACCCTCTCCCGGAGGGAGAGGGAGGGAGCAAAAAGGGGTCGGCGTCCTTTTTGTTCCGGCTGGTGAGGTCGTAATGGATTTCGGTTGCCATGGTGTGCCTGACTGTGTGCAGGGCCAGGCCGACAGCTACAGAGGATAGTCTCGGTTGCGAGTAAAAAGCCGCGTTAACTTCGGCAATGATATGCCGGGTGCCATGGCGCATGATGACGGTGATTATGTTAACTTGTGCCAACGACAGAATTACCAGAGACACACGGAAAGTGCATCAGATGCGGTTATTGACGATGCCCTGATCGCATGCGTCGTGGCTGCTCTGTCGCGATTATTTCTGTGAAGATTGCCGAGTGTAATTGATGATACGGGTCCTGATTCTGTCTCGCGATGCCCAGTGGTTTGGTGGAGTGGTAAATTTCATCGCCACACTTACCAGGAACCTCGGTCAGGATTTCGAGCCGGTACCCTTTCTGGTTGGCAGGAGAAAGGGATCCCTGGGCATACTTATGCGCCCACTGTATCCGATTTTTGATGCGGTTCGCCTTGCGCGTCTCGTGCGGCATGAACGTTTCGATGCCGTCCACGTAAATCCCTCGTTGACCTACGCGTCACTGCTGCGCGACGGCCTGTTCCTGCTGGTACTGCGGCTTGCGCGGGTAAAGAACGTGATTGTTTCCTTTCATGGCTGGGTTGAACCTGTCGAGCGCAGGATCACAGGCAGCCGCATTTTGCAGGCATTGTTCCGCTATCTGTTCGGCTATGCGCAGCACACCCTGGTACTGGCTGAAGGATTCAGGGACTGGCTGGTGAGCGTGCCGGGATTCAATCCGGATCGTGTACAGTTGTTTACTACCATGTTTGATGACGCAGACTTTGGCCAGGACCAGGAGAATACAACGTACGACGACGATCGTGTGTTGTTCCTGTCACGCCTGGTGCGCGAAAAAGGGATTTATGAGCTCATCGAGGCATTTCGGATATTACTGCCGGACTACCCGCAGTTGCAGCTGGTGATTGCCGGTAACGGCCCGGAACAGGGACGACTGCATACCTGTATACAACAGGCTGGCCTTGCTGACCGGGTTGAATTCACCGGCTATGTCCGGGGCATCGAAAAAGTCAGGGTGCTGAAACAGGCCGGTTTGTTTGTGTTTCCTACCTACTACGGGGAAGGCTGCCCGGTGTCGCTACTGGAAGCGATGGCGGCCGGATTACCCGTTATTACTACTCGTGCCGGAGGTATATCACATATTGTCAGGGATCAGGAGAATGGACTGCTGCTGGATGAGGTGACCCCTGAGACCGTTGCTATGGCCATGCGTCGGCTGCTTGATAACAGGGAACTGCGCGAGGCAATGCGCAGTGCGAACACCCGTGAGGCCTGGGAAAAGTACAGCGCGCCGGTAGTGACGCGGCAGTTCGAGAACCTCTATGCCGGTGTCGGAAAATAAACGCATGCAGACGGGTAGTGGTCAGCCAATATTTATTGTGGGCACGCCACGATCGGGCACGACGCTTGCGGCCAGGATCCTCGGCAGGCACCCCCGGCTGTTTATGCCGGGCGAGACGCATTATCTTGATGATGTATATTCACGAAGACAGGAACTGGGAAGCCTTGAGAGTCGGCAAGGAAGGATGGCGGTTGCGCAACGCTTGTATACCATTTACACCCGATATTACGAGTTGCCGGATCAGCAGCGTATTGAGCGGATGTTCCCGGATGTGTCCGATCTGGTTAAGGCGATAGATGACTGCAGGAGCCATGGTGCGGTGCTTGACCGTTTTATGAGTCTGCAGATGCAAGTGGAAGGCAAGTTGCGCTGGGGGAACAATGCACCGCGCGAGCTGTTCAGTATCCGGGAAATCCGTGAATTCTTCCCGGACGCAAAACTGGTGGTCTGTGTGCGCGATATCCGTGCCTTTCTCTACTCCTACCAGGGCAAGTGGAAGGCAACCGGTGCGGAGTATGTCGAGCGCATGAAAAAACTCTACCACCCGGTGGTTACTTCCTATCTGTGGAAATCGAGCATGCGACAGCTTTCTGTACTTGAACAACTGGTTCCGCCGACCGACAGGATTATCGTGCGCTACGAGGACCTGGTGACTGAACCCGAGGCCACGGTGAGAAGCATTTGCGCGACAATCGGGGAAGAATTCGAACCAGGCATGCTCGAAGTGGAAGGGCACAACAGTTCCAGCGCCACTGATGCCGGCGGTATATTTGCCAGCTCGGTCGATCGCTGGAAAGCGGAGTTATCACCGGAGGAAATCGCCATCAGCCAGAACATCGCGGGCAGCCTGCTCGGCAAACTGGGTTACGGGGAAATCCCGGCGCATGCAGATCGCACGAAGTTGCTCGGTCTGTGGATGAGTACTCCTTTCGCGCTCTGGCGTGCACTGTACGCCAGCAAGGATACGCGCGGGCCGCTGCTCCCGTACCTGTTCCGGCGGGTGGGTGCATTGCTGGGTTTCAAGCGGTAGCGAAACCAGAACACCATGTGCGGTATTGCCGGATTCGTGCTGGGGGGAGTAGCTGATAGCGCAGGCCTGCTGCGCAATATGGCATCCGTCATTGCGCACCGGGGTCCCGATGACGAAGGTTTTCTCGAGGCACAAACGGGTGCGGGGGATTACCGCATCGGTCTCGCCCACCGGCGCCTGTCCATTATCGACCTGGATACCGGTCACCAGCCGCTGGGTAACGAGGATGGAACCATCCAGATCGTCTTCAATGGCGAGATCTACAACTTCCGGGAATTGCGTAATGAGCTGATCGCGCGCGGACATCGATTCAACACGGCCTCCGACACCGAGACCATCGTGCATGCCTACGAGGAGTATGGTGATGACTGTGTGCATCGGTTTCGCGGCATGTTTGCCTTCGCTATCTGGGACGCACCCCGCGAGCGCCTGTTGCTGGCCCGCGACCGTTTCGGCAAGAAGCCGCTGTACCTGCACGAGAGTAATGGTTCATTGCTGTTTGCCTCCGAGATCAAGTCGCTACTGCAGTACCCGCAGCTGGCGGTGCAGGCGGATACCGATGCGATCTGGGACTACCTCGCCTACCGTTACGTCCCCGGTCCGCGCACCCTGTTTCGGGGCATCCGCAAGCTGCAGCCCGGTTGCTGTGCCGTTTGGGAGAAAGGCCGGTTGCGGGAATGGAACTGGTACCGGCCGCCGGACTGCAGCATTCGCCTGGATGCGGAATTGCCCGTCGACCCGGTCGGCGCCTTTCTCGAGCTGCTGGAAGAGTCGGTTCGTATCCGCATGGTCAGTGATGTGCCGTTCGGCGCGTTTCTGTCCGGCGGGATCGATTCGTCCGCTGTCGTTGGCCTGATGAGCCGGCACAGCAACCACCCGGTGAAGACCTTTTCGGTTGGTTTCCCGGAATCCAGATACAGCGAGCTGGGTTATGCCCGGACAATTGCGCAGCAGTTCGGCACCGATCATCATGAACTGACGGTGTCGCAGGATCACCTGATGGACGAGCTCCCGGCGCTGGTACGGTTCCGGGATGCGCCCGTCGCGGAGCCCGCGGACATTCCGATCTACCTGCTGTCGAAGGAAGCGCGCAAGTCGGTGAAGATGGTGCTGACCGGTGAGGGCAGCGATGAATTCCTCGGTGGTTATCCAAAGCATGTATACGAGCGCTACGCGGCCGCTTACCAGTTGCTGCCATCGACGTTGCGGCACGGCTTGCTGGAACCCCTGGTGCGGGCCTTGCCCTACCGGTTCCGGCGCGCCAAGACGGCAATCGTGAATCTCGGGCTGGAGGACCGGCAGGAGCGCATGGCGCGCTGGTTCGGTGCGCTGTCTGCGCAGGAGCGGGTTGCACTGGTCGCGTTCCGTCCGGATGCATCCACATCATCGTCGTCTGCCCTGCCGCTGCCTGAGGCAGGCAATACGGCGCTGCGGAACATCCTGTGTTTCGACCAGACCAGCTGGTTGCCGGACAACCTGCTCGAGCGCGGTGACCGCATGACCATGGCGGCCTCGATCGAGG
>CAJQOV010000115.1 GCA_905480065.1 uncultured Gammaproteobacteria bacterium
CATAGGCCTTGAACGTACCACCGTGCGTCTCCGCCATCACCTTCGTGATCGCCGCCGTCAGCGTCGTCTTCCCGTGATCCACGTGACCAATCGTTCCTACGTTTACATGCGGCTTCGTTCGTTCAAATTTTTCCTTTGACATTGCGACTGACTCTCCTGAAGGTTTCTGCGTGTTACCTTATAAAATGCCGTGCCTGCACAACTCACTGACAGCCTGGAGCCCATAACCGGATTTGAACCGGTGACCTCTTCCTTACCAAGGAAGTGCTCTACCGACTGAGCTATATGGGCAAAACCTTTTCACTGCGGCAACGAACAACGTCGCTGCACGTCTGTTCCCATCCCTGAAACTGGAGCGGGTGATGGGAATCGAACCCACGTCATCAGCTTGGAAGGCTGAGGTTCTGCCGCTGAACTACACCCGCCTGTCTCAAACCCGTCACAATCTCCAGCATGGTTCGCCATGCATGCACGAGGGGGGATTCCTGCGGACCTCTCCCCTTCACTCCCCAGCACCGCACCTTGCGCGGCGTTCGGAGTCGCGCCAGCGGCGCCCTGGTGCACCTTGTCCGGCTCATGCCCTCCGGATAATTTTCGGAGAAATAATCTACAGTTGGTGGAGGGGGGAGGATTTGAACCTCCGAAGGCTGAGCCGTCAGATTTACAGTCTGATCCCTTTGACCGCTCGGGAACCCCTCCAAAAATGCAAGCCCGCTATTTTCTTGCAGGGACTGCCGAGTGTCAACACATATACCTAAAGATTGAATGACGGCAGTGTCTGACGCTACTATCAGCACCCGGCGGCATTGCCATTACGTGATCGTGAGCTATAAATAGAACATGGGCAGCAACCTCATCAAGAGCGCGGGCAGAAACATATAGTTGCATGTTTTTCAACAGGTAACAGGAGGTTTGCGATGAACAGGAGGCTGTACTTCCTGATCCCTGACCGAGTCCACGCCCTCGCCGTTGTCGAGGATCTGGCCAAGCACGGCATCGACACCAAACACATGCACGCGGTCGGCGATCGTCGTACCCGCCTCGACGGGCTGCCCAGCGCCACCAAGCGTCAACGAAATGACAGCTGCGGCCGCATTGAGAAAATACTCTGGAACACAAACTTCGCCTGTTTTTCTCTCGCCCTGATCGCCCTCCTGGTGCTGCCCATTTTCATTGGCATGCACTGGTGGTTGTTGCTGCCAATCAGCATCATGGCCGCCAACTTCCTGGTTGGCCTGAAGTTTATCAACACTCCAAATACCCACCTGGGGGAATTCCGCGACGCCCTGGCGCACGGTGAAATCCTGCTAATGGTGGATGTTCCGGAGACCCGCTTGGCCGAAGTAGAGCAGGAAATCCACCACCACCACCCGGAGGCTACCGTTGGTGGCGTGGGCTGGGGTACCCAGGCCTTCGGCCTCTAGCACACAGGATTTTTGTCTATCGGGACATGTCGGCCGGGCAACCGCTGCTCAATGCGAAATGTCCCCGCGCCAGACCTCGTCCCCCAGTAGCGAGCTGAAGGTTTCTGCGCTGACATGGATCAGCTGTTCGTGATCACCCGCCTCAAAAAAGATATCCGGCTGCTCGGCGATCTCGTTATCAACTACTGTTTCGATGCCATAGGCAGGACCCAGCGGGGGCAGCGCGCCCACCTCACAATCGGGAAACAAGGCACCGATTTGACGCTCCGTTGCCAGACCAAGCCTGCGGTTCATCTGGCGCTGCAATTCCCCAAGATCAACCTGGCGGTTGGATGGCACCACCGCCATCAGGTAACCAATTTCGTCTTCCAGCAACACGGGCTTCGCCAGCAAAGCGCCCGGTACGTGGGACGCCTGGGCCGTTTCACCACTGCTGGAGGAATGCGGGTGCGACAGGATGTCGTACTCAACTCCCTGCCGGGACAGATAACGTGACACCGTTGTTGCGATAGCCATCTTGATCCCCTCCAGATATGCGTCAGGAAAAGTATAGTTCACACGGAGCCAGCATGCCGTCAGCAATCAAGCCCGGCGCGCAGCGCACGCAGATGGCGCATCCAGCCGGTCAGGTCCTCCAGTGAATACACGGCATTGGCCGAACTGGGACTGGGCGTTACAAAAACGCGCATGCTACCAAGCCGGAACGACTGCTCTCCCCAGTCCAGTGGTGGCGAGATTTCCTCGGCATATTTAAGGTAATTTGCACAGGCCTGCTTACCCTGGAACCAGACGATACGCGGCGCAAACTTCGTTAACTTGTCCTGCAGCACCGGCGCCCAGAGCCGGAAATCCTCCGCCCGCAACTCGCCGGCGTTTGCCGTCGGGCGCTTTACCACGTCAGTGAAGCCGATGCCGTAACGCACCAGGACATCCATCGCCGCTGCACCCGGCACCAGCAGTACCGGTAACAGGCCACTGCCATTCAGGGCGCGCCAGAACCGGTTGCGGGGATTGGCAAAATAAAAACCGGCGCGCACCGACGGCAGCGAGGGATTAATACCAACCGCAACGATATCGAGCCCGGGCCGCAGGTAGTCGGAAAGTGTTTTCATCTCATTCGGCATGCAACCATCCATTCCGGCTCGCCGCATCAGGCTTGCTGTCTAGAAAAATGATCCGGGTGCACCCTGGGTCCAGTGTGCACCCGACCGAATCCGAACGCCACAAGCCCTGCGCCTGGTTTCTGTTATCCCGGCACTGACTACTTGTCTGCAGGATAAGAATATCCTGACGCGCTATCGATCACTGCGTGGATTAACAGGATAATCCGGGCAATCAGGTCCGCCGGACAGCAATCGCCGGCAACCCATTACCTGCCCCCGGAGCAAGACCGATGCATTCCCACAACATCGAAGAATGGCAGCACACACACAACTTTTCCGGTGATTCCGGTCATGCCGAAAAAAGCACCACCAGGGTAATGCTGCTGACTGCGGTAATGATGGTTATCGAGATTGTCGCGGGCTCGGTGTATGGGTCCATGGCCCTGCTCGCGGATGGATGGCACATGGCGACACATGTTGCAGCCTTTGGTATCACGCTCTTCGCCTATCGCTACGCACGCAACAACGCAGACAACCCGCGCTTCAGTTTCGGAACCGGGAAGGCAGGTTTCCTGGGAGGGTTTGCCAGTGCCGTAGCTCTCGCCATGGCGGCACTGTTCATGGCACTGGAGTCAGTCATGCGCATGCTTGAACCACACCCGATTCACTTTAACGAGGCTATCGGTGTCGCAATTGCAGGGCTGCTGGTCAATCTTGCCAGTGGCATCCTGTTACATGAACACCATGAACACAGCCAAGAACACAAACATCAGCACGAACATCAACATCACGACCATAACCTCCGGTCCGCGTATTTTCACGTACTGGCAGATGCACTTACCTCGGTGCTTGCCATCGTGGCACTGGTTGCTGGCAAATACTTCGGCTGGATATGGCTTGATCCGGCAATGGGACTGGCTGGAGCAGCAGTGATTACCCGCTGGTCATACGGACTGTTGCGGGATACCGGCCATATCCTGCTTGACGGTGCCGTGGAAGAACAGACCCATTCCTCAATTCGTCAGGCGATAGAGCGCGACATGGATGACCGCATCGCAGACCTGCATGTTTGGCAGGTTGGTCCGGGACATTATTCCACCATGCTGTCTGTCGTAACGCATCGCCCGGAAGCACCGGAATATTACAAGCGCCTGCTGGACAATATTCCGTATCTCACACATGTTCTCGTTGAGGTCAATCAATGCCGCGACAAGTCCTGCACCGGGCACCTTGGCTGACATCGGCATCAGGGCAGTGACACGGTGGCCGCCGAAGCACTGCCTGCCGGGTATAACAGGCATGCAGTACAGCCATCGGTAACAGTGACACCTGTCCTCCGGCATGAAACAGGTACGTTTGCCCGGATATATCGTTATAATCTGCTGCCAGAGAACAGTCGCAGCAACCAGCGGAGATCATAAGACCCATGCGCTGCGCTCGAAGTACTGGAACGTCTGCGAGCAGGCAACGTTCGGTTTGTATCCGGCATCCGCAACAACCAAACCCTGGCCAGTCCCGCGCGCCTTAATGGCCTGGTAGCAGACCAGAATCCGTTTGCAATCGTGATCGTTTGTTCAGACTCGCGCGTTCCGGCAGAGATCGTGTTCGACCAGGGACTGGGCGACCTGTTTGTCATTCGCGTCGCGGGCAACGTGGTCGCACCGTCACAGATCGGCAGCGTCGAGTTCGCCGCAGAATGGTACGGCACCCGGCTCGTTGTCGTGCCCGGACATTCCCACTGCGGCGCTGTTCTGGCCACCATCGAGGAACTCATGCAGCATTCCAGTCACCGCGCGCTGAATCTGCGCGCTATCGTGGATCGCGTGCGACCTGCCGTGGAACCCTTGCTGGCAACGGAACTCAGGAATGAACCCGAGGCCTTGATGCAGCAGGCAGCCCGGGCCAACATCCGCGCATCTGCCAACCAGTTACGCCATGGTTCGGAAGTGCTGGAACGCCTGATCCTGGAACAACAGCTGTTGATTGTCGGCGCAGAGTACTCGCTGGAAACCGGCGTGGTTGATTTCTTCGATGGTGTACCGGTGCTGGCATGACCCCGGATCACAGCAGCCGCGTATGCGCTGCCGTTCAGGGTCAACGAATTTTCACCAGGTAGCGCCCACGGTGCTGGCCCGTGAGAATTGCATCGAACACCTCCGGCAAAGCTTCCAGGCTGATCTCACCGGCAACGATCTGCTCCAGATGCCGCGGTCTCAGGTCGGTAACCAGTCGATTCCAGACCGTCAACCGTCGTTCCATCGGGCAGTTCGCCGAAGTGATTCCGAGAATACTCACACCGCGCAGGATAAACGGCATGACCGTGGTATTCAGTTGCGCACCGCCGACCAGGCCGATACTCGCGATACTCCCCCACGGTTTGATGGTACGCGTCAACCAGGCCAGCACATTACCGCCAACCGTATCGAGTGCCGCAGACCAGCGCGCCGCTTCCAGCGGATTATCCCCTGCCGCCAGCGCATCCATGCCAATGATTGCACTGGCACCCAGCGCATGGAGATATTCGATGGTTTGCGGCTTGCGGCTCAATGCCGCGACCTCGTAGCCCGCACCACTGAGCAGGTCAGTGGCAATACTGCCGACACCGCCACTGGCCCCGGTTACCAGCACCGGCCCCTGGCCGGGTGCCAGGCCATTTTGCTCAAGCCGGTCTATTGCCAGCGCCGCGGTAAACCCGGCCGTACCGAGCACCATTGCATCGCGCAGTGTCAGTCCGTCTGGCAACGGTACCACCCAGTCCGCCGGCACGCGCACGCGCTCCGCGAAACCGCCGTCGTGACTCTCACCCAGCCCGCAGCCGGTTACCAGCACGGCAGCGCCGCTTGCAAAACGCGCATCGTCCGAATGCAGTACCACGCCTGACACATCGATACCGCCAACCAGTGGAAAACGACGCAGGACTTTTCCCCTGCCGGTCGCTGCCAGCACATCCTTGTAATTGACACTGGAGTAATGCGCTTCGATCACTACCCCGCCGGGAGAAAGATCGTCCAGCGCAAGTATTTCCAGCCCGGCGCGGGTCGCACCGTCCTGCTGGTGAATACGGAAGGCACGAAAGCCGCTCATGGAAAGTCCCGAAGTACTCACGTCCCGCCGGCGGCAGGCAACCAGCTCAGTTCGCCGGAATAATCAAACGGCAGGCGTACCGGGCTATGGTCAAGACTGAGCTTGCCGGACAAGCGGTACTCGATCACCTGCTTTCCTCCGGCCCCCAGCTCCTGCACCTGCCGCATCAGGCTGAGCAGGTTGCTGATCACCTCGACGTCCAGCAGCGCCTCCCCATGTGCCGGGATGGTCACTGACTGGCGGCTGACCCCGTAGGCGAACTCGCGCCGGTTGATCTCGATGCTGTAATTGAGTCCGCTGACCGGCAATGCCACGTCATTCGGATTAAGGATGCGCAACTGCAGCGCATAGCGCTGCTCCAGCAAGGTCATGTCGAGTGGTTCGATGGACACCAGCGACACCCGCGGCGGATCACGATATCCGCCCAGGCTTGCACAGCCAGCCAGCAACAGCACAACCATCAGCACTGGCACCTTGCACGTGACATATTGGTTATTCATTGCATGATTTCCGGTAAATCAGTCCGGCATTTCCTCGCCCCGGCGCACCGGCCCGTACGGCGAATGGCGGCATTGGTCATGATAATGCATACGATAACGGGTAAAGCGGTCCACGTCGTCGAAGTGCATAAATGGATTGCCCTCGATCTGCTCCTCCAGCGTAGTGCTGCTGCGCTCCGCGTAATTGTGACCAGGGCGGATGAGCGTGCCCGCCGGCAGCCGGTCAGCCATATCTTTGAGCGTGGCATACATCTGCTCCGGGTCACCACCGCGCAGGTCGCAGCGGCCACAGCCGAATACAAACAGCGTATCGCCGGTTAACAGCTGGTCGCCAACCTGGTAGCAGGCCGAGCCAGGCGTATGTCCCGGCGTATGCAGGGCCTTGATCAGGGTATCGCCAACCTGAATCTCGTCACCACCATGGTGCAGGGTCGGCAGATCCAGTTGCTGCCCCCAGAATTGAGCCTCGGCCTTCATCAGATGCAACTGCGCATCGTGGTGCTGCAACACCTCGCCAATACCATTGATATGGTCATGATGACTGTGGGTCAGCAGGATATCCGTGATACGCATGCCATGCCGGTTTGCCAGTGCCAGCACCTCGGACACTTCCCAGGCCGGATCAACGACGGCGGCACGTCCCGACTTGTGGTCATGGATCAGGTAGACAAAGTTTTCCATCGGCCCAAGCTCCAGGGCATGGATGGTAAAGGGCGTGGACTCCGGCATATCGCGATCCTCCTAGTGATGCATCTGGCTGCAAGACATTATGGTCGATCAGCACGCATGCTGACAGGGCAGTCTGCATAGCGGTTGTGTTCGTAGTACCATCGCGGCGAACCCGCTACCGGTATCCACATGCCCGCTCACAAGTTGCTGCTACACCCGAAAGACGCCAGCTTTCGGGTACCGGTCAAGGTCCTTGCCGAACGGCTTCAGGACCTCGGACTGATCGGTACCGCCACACCACTGCCGGGCGGTGAGTTTTACCCGGCCGGTGAATATTTCCTGCAGCTGGTCACATTTCTCGGCTGTGCGCCGAGCATCGAGCTTGACCCGCCGCGTGATCCTGCACAACTGGAAACTGCCAGCCGCGACGGGGCATTCTGCCATGTATTTCTCGACAGTCATGCACAGGCGCAGTTCCGTCACGATCCGCGCACCCCTGCGCCACGCTGCCCGCATTGCGGGGAATCCGTGGCAAACTGGACGGCGCTCCTCAACATCATTCACGAAAATCCCGCACAAGCACAGTGGACATGCACGGCCTGCGGACGTTGCGGTGATCTATCCACGCTGCACTTGCGCAAAAGTGCCGCGCTCGCGAGTTGCTGGGTGGAAATTCGCGGCATCTACCCGTCCGAGGCCGTTCCCGGCGATGCCTTGTTGCAATGTCTGGGCAAGCTTGGCGGTGGAGACTGGCAGGCCATTTATCTGCAGGAATAAAGCACTGCCACGAGTGTATGGTCTGTGCCACAATAGGGCAGCTGCAACCACCAGTGAATACCATGACAGAACAGGAACTGAGCAAGGAAGAACGCATCCTGCGCGCAATGAAGCGTGTGCTGACCGATGTCGCAAAGGATACCTTCGCCAAACCGGGCCATCGTCACCCGCTCTCCGACACAACCATCGATGGAATCCGGCAATGCCTGGCATTGATTTCCGCACGGGAGTCCGAACTCAACGAAGCGGCCGGCCGCAGTATGAATGACCGTCCGCGTTTTATCGATGAACCGAAGTCATCTGTCGTCGTCACCCTGGATATTCCCGGTTCCCGCAACAAGGACCCGCAATAAACCCTGGCTGGCAGCCACTGCCAGCTGCACGTAGATCCCCGTCCACCCGGTCAGTTTTGACCGGGAATCCTCCACTTCAGCAACACACCCGGGCGCCGATAGCCTGTGATCGCAGCCAGCCATGGGGCCGGCCAGCGGCGATCACGAATATTGCCATACTGTTCAACAGGTTGACGCGTCGCTGAAAGAACAATCCTGGCCGGTCAGGAATCACTGCCAGCGTATAAATAGCGGAGCGCCTGTGCAACAGGGGTCGTCACAGATGCATACCAGGCAACATCGAATCGGGGTAAAACCGACCGCCCGCCAGCCGCAACGCGCGCTATTTACCTGTGCCATCGCCGGGTTGTTGTCCTCCCTGCTGGCCTTGTCTGCGGCCCGGGCAGCCGATGGAAACGAGCTGCCACCGGTCGATCTCATGGATATGAGTCTCGAGGCACTGATGAACATCGAGGTGACCTCGGTATCCAAGAGACCGCAGAAGAAATCTGAAACTGCCGCGGCGATATACGTCATTACCAGTGAGGAACTGCGCCGCTGGGGCGTTACGAATATACCGGATGCGCTGCGTCGTGTTCCTGGCCTGCAGGTTGCCCGCATCGACGCCGGCAAGTGGGCGATCACCGCACGAGGCTTCAACAGCCGCTTCGCCAACAAATTACTGGTAATGATCGACGGCCGCAGCGTCTACACACCGCTGTTCGCCGGTGTCTACTGGGAAGCGAACGACGTCATGCTGGAAGACGTTGAGCGGATCGAGGTGATCCGCGGACCCGGCGGCACACTCTGGGGCGCAAACGCGGTGAATGGCGTAATCAATATCATTACCCGCTCCGCTGCAGATACCCAGGGGACCCTGACAAGCGCCGCCGCAGGTAACGAAGAGCATGGAATGGTCAGCGTTCGCTATGGCGGACGTACTGCAGACCAGAAATATTACCGTGTCTATGGCAAGTTTCATGCTGTGGATAGCGGGGAAGCCATTGCTACCGGCATGTTCCCGCCAGTGGCGCATGATGACAATCAGCTGCTGCAAGGCGGTTTCCGGGCAGACTGGGGCAAGGGCACGGCAGACAGCTTCACCGTGCAGGGCGATGTTTACCATGTCCGTGCCGGGCAGGAACTGCTCATCGCGACTTCAGCAAACCCGCTGGTGGAGGACGCACGCCACAAGGGCGGCAACCTGCTGTCGAGGTGGAGTCACAAAAGCGGCCCGGCATCGAACTATACCGTGCAAGCCTACCTTGACCATGTCGGCCTCGATAGCGGCGTCCTGTTTGAAGACCGCAACACGCTGGATCTGGATTTTCAGCATCACTTCCAGGCAGCGGAAAGTCATGACCTGATCTGGGGCCTTAACTTCCGCACCATCCAGGATGATACTGACCCGACCCGGATATTCTGGCTGGACCCGTCACGCCGCACGGTAAACCTTTATAGCGCTTTCGTGCAGGACGAGATTGCCCTGTTTGAGGGGCGCGCCAACCTCACATTAGGTTCAAAGTTCGAGCACAATGATTTTACCGGTTTCGAACTGCAACCGAATGCCCGTCTGACCTGGCTGACTGACTCCGGGAATACCATCTGGGGATCACTATCACGCGCCGTACGCACGCCTGCACGCGGCGAACATGATGTAGTCCTTGCAGTGATCCCGCCAGCACCTGCGCCGCCGCCACTGACCATCTTCGGCGACGACCGGTTTGCTGCGGAAACGCTGATTGCCTATGAACTCGGCTATCGATGCTCTGTGTCCAGGCGCATATCCATGGACATTACCGCCTTCTATAACGTTTACGAAAAACTGCGTACGGTTGATGTCTATACGCCAGTCCCGCCGCTGGAGGCGGTCTTCGGCAATAACCTGGAAGGGAACACACAGGGACTTGAGATCGACGCGCGCTGGAAAGTAAATGATCGATTAACAGTTAACGCCAACTATACGCGGCTGGATATTGACCTGGATCTGGTCAATAACAGCATGGATACGCTGGCGCAGGGTGCAGAGGATGCCTCGCCAGCCCACCAGGGCAACCTGTGGCTGGCGGCAGATATCGAGAACAACCTGCAACTGGATGCAGGTTTGCGCTATGTCGGTCACATCCATACACCGGGCATGCCCGCAGACATGCCTGCATACCTGGCCTTCGATGCACGGATAGGGTGGAATCCACGGCCGGGACTTGAGCTTTCAATGACCGGGCAAAACCTGTTCGACAGTGCTCATGCAGAGTTCAGCCCGGATTTCATTTACTCGCTGCCTACCGAGGTTGAACGGAGTATCTACGGAAAGATACTGCTGAAGTTCTGATTTATGCCTGCTCACACAAACAGGAGTACTGATCGGTTACATAACCGGCTACACAAGCCGGTTCGGATGTTATACCTGTGCTGCACGCTGCTGACGCTGCTGGCACCCTGTGGATCGCAGGCCGGTGACCCGGTGCAGGAGGAATACCGGGTCAAGGCCGCCTTTCTGTACAATTTCGCCCGCTTCACCAACTGGCCTGCGAACGAGACCGGCACATTCCATCTCTGCATCCTGGGAATCAATCCGTTCGACGGGGCTGTTGACTCATTGCGCGACAAGACGGTACACGATCAGCCACTGTCCATAGTACATATCACCAGCGCCATGGAAGCAGCGCAGTGCCAGCTGTTGTATATCAGCCCGTCATTAGCAGGACAGCTCAATGAAATTATTCCTGTACTCGGCAGGTTCCCTGCACTGACAGTCAGTGATATCGACGGGTTTATCGGTCGTGGCGGCATCATCGGGTTCCTGGTGATCGACGACAGGATTCGTTTTGAGATCAACATTACCGCGGCCAGCGAGGCCGGGTTATCCATCAGTTCCAAGCTGCTGTCACTGGCCACAACCGTAAAGAGCGGCAGGTAACCGGATGCAAGTTCTTTACCATATATCGATTCGCCACAAGCTGACCATGATCATCATGATCATAGTTACCATTTCGTTACTGCTCTCCAGCCTGGCCTTTATCACCAGCGACCGGCTGTATACGCAGAAGAACGTAGGCGACAACCTGCGCATCATGGCTGACATGATCGCCGCAAACAGCACTGCCGCGATTCTGTTCGGCGATTCCACTGCAGCAGCAGAGACACTGGGCTTTCTCGGCGCGCAGAACAATATCGAGTCAGGCGTCATCTACGATGTCGATCACGAGATATTTGCCCGCTACAGCAAGACCGGAAACACCGAACTACTGCCCGATTCTACGGCGCACGATGAGAACCTGCTATTCTGGGACGATCACGTCGATCTGTTTACCAACATCAATTATCAGGGCGAGGTCATCGGGAATATCTACCTGCGTTCGGACCTGCAGGCGGCACGCGACCGGCTTGCATGGTTCCTCGGCATCGTACTTGCTGTGCTGGCAGGTTCACTACTGGTTGCTTACAAGATGATTTCCGGGATGCAACATATCATCACCGCCCCGCTGCTGCGTCTCTCGGCCATTGCACGATGCATCAGCACCGAGCGCAATTACAGCCTGCGTGTACAGGGTTCAGGTAAGGACGAGCTTGGCACCCTGATCCACGACTTCAACGCAATGCTTGACGAAATCCAGATGCGTGACGAGCAGCTCAAGGACCACAGGCATGAGCTCGAACAACGAGTCGCGCAACGCACAAACGAGCTTGAGCAGGCCAACCGGCAACTGGCTTCCTCGAAAGAACAGGCAGAATCAGTGGCGAAGCGCATGGAATACCATGCTCACCATGATGCCCTTACCGGCCTGCCCAACCGTGTACTGCTGAATGACCGGCTGCATAGCGAGCTGTCCCATGCGTGCCGCGACCAGTCCATGCTGGCCGTATTGTTCCTCGACCTGGACCGATTCAAACTCATCAACGACTCGCTCGGTCACGCCACGGGTGACCAGTTACTGCGCATCGTTTCAGGTCGCCTGAAAAACTGCCTGCGTGACGGAGACACCGTCGCCCGCCTGGGCGGTGATGAGTTCATGGTATTGCTGCCGCGCATCTCCAGTTCGTCCGATGCCGGACGCATCAGCAACAAGATCATCGAGGAATTGTCGCAATCCTGCAGCTGCAACGGCCATGATCTGCATATCACCACCAGCGTGGGAATCAGCATCTATCCGCATGACGGGACCGACACAGAAACCCTGATCAAGCATGCCGATATCAGCATGTACCGCGCCAAGGAACTGGGTCGCAACAAGGTCGCCTATTTCACCCAGGAAATGAACCTGAGTTCACGCCGGCGACTGGCACTGGAAACCAGTCTGCGCAAGGCGCTGGCAAACAATCAGCTGAAACTCTTCTACCAGCCAATCATCGATCTCGCACGCAACCGCATTGCCGGTGTCGAGGCACTGTTGCGCTGGGAATTACCCGGATCCGGTTTTGTCAGCCCGCGCGATTTTATTCCGATTGCTGAAGAAAGCGGTCTGATTGCACCGATCGGCGAATGGGTATTACGTAGCGCGTTCGCACAGCTGCATGAATGGCACACCTCCGGCTTCCCGGACCTGACAATTGCAGTCAACCTGTCATCGGTACAGCTGTCTCGCTCGGGTTTCGCAAATATACTGGAAAGTGCGCTGATCGATTCCGGCATCACTCCGGCCTGCGTGGAACTCGAAGTCACCGAAAATGTTGCCATGAAGAACATCGAATCTACATCAGCGACTTTGCACAAGCTGAAGAAAATGGGGGTAACGATTGCCATGGATGACTTCGGCACCGGTTACTCCTCTCTCAGCTGTCTGCGTCAATTACCAATCGATAGCGTCAAACTCGACAAGTCCTTTGTCTGCGAGATCCCGGAAAACAAGGAAGACACTCTGATCGCACAGGCAATCATCGCCATGACCGGCAGCCTGAACATGTCACTGGTGGTGGAAGGCATTGAAAATGTGAAACAACTCAATTTCTTCAGGCAACAGGGATGCACCCTGGCGCAGGGTTACCTGTTCAGCAAACCGGTAACCGCCGATGCCATGCTGGAGTTATTGCATAACCAGACCATACCCGGATCACTCAACCTGGTGAATAACTAGCCATCACGGCCTGTATTGCGGATTTTTACCGGTCTTTTCGCCTTTGCTGCGCTCAACCTGCCACTAGCGGATCGGTGCCGACCGGGGCACGTGCAAATCATTCCACTGCTGTGGCGGTACGGCTTGCCACACGGTGCCGTTCGTGGCCGGCAACACCGGACTGTAGGGCGCACCCTGCCATGGGTATGGCTGATAACCGGGAGCCGGGCCGCGCCAGCCGGTAAAGTCGTTATTACGGTGCCCGGTTCCGAAGGAAAAACAGAAGGCCTGTGCTGCAACGGTCCAGGTTAGCATCACCAGCACCAGAGCCAGCTGCATACTTTTTTTACACTTGGAAGCCATCATGGAGTTCTCCTTACAGCAATTGCCAGGGCGTCTCATCTGACAGGTTGAGCACGCGACTGACGATTTCAATGCCGCGTTCGGTAAATGCGTCGAGTTGTTGCCAATCAGTGTGCTGCCCGATGACCTCGGCACCGTCCTGCATGATGATTCTCATAGCAAGCATTTTGCTGGCTGCACCGGGGAGTTTCTCGGCAGTAATGTACATACCGGGCTCGGTGTCCTGCCCCCTGACTACAGCCATGATGTAACGATATTCAATACCATCGCTGCTGTCGATCTCGCCCAGCACGGTAACCGTAAACTCGCCGAGTCGGTAGCGACGCTTCGGTAGTGCAGTACGAATTCCGGGTTTATTCATGGATATCCCATTGACCGGCAGGCGATAGATAATGAATCATCACTTCCGCACGATATCGCACCGGAACCGGCCGCGCCAACAAAATTAACACACCGGCTGTACCCGGGCCCATACCACAGGCCGTTGCCATGCAATACGGCCGGTTTTCGCCTAGACTGGACCGGGATACCCGTACAGGACTGTAACCATGATAGATCTGATCTGCCCGTTCTGCGCCACACTGTCCAAAGCCGATTTTTCCTGTCCGCGCGCCGGCCCGGTGATCCGGCGCGGCGGTACGGAATTTGTCTGCGGCTCGGATGATGCGCACGCGCGCTGCCGGTTATTCTTCGAAGCCTGCAAGGCTGCCGCCTTGCCGGCATTCGGCCTGGAGGATGATCTTACGCAGATGCCACAGAGTACCCTGATCAAGATCCAGTTCGGCAGCCTGCTGGGATTGCGGCGCATCACGGCCGGCGCGCCGGATCCGGCAGCACAGATAGAGAATATAGATGCCTTGCTGAACGCTGCACTGGTGAAATTCGGCAGCCTTGAGGCCATTCCCTGCGCGTCACTAATCGACGATATCAGCCAATACCGGCTGCCACGCCGCCGCGGGCGGCAGGTGGACTGACAGCACTCGCGGTGGCTGCCGTTTTACAGCCAGGCCTCGTGAACGGAACCTAGTCGGTACGCTCGGATTCGCGCCAGGCAAACGAGCAGTCGAGGTGGGTACGTACGGTAATCAGGCCACTAAGGCCGTCTTCGAGCATGATGTCGACCGGGCGGCGCCGGCGCAGGCGCTTGCAGGGTTGCTGCAGCCAATGCAAACCGATCTGGTGGTTACGCGGGAAAGTGGTACGCAAGGCATCGGCAATCCCCAGCAAGTGCTCCACGCGTTTCAGCACGTCCGGGTCATCCGGCAACGGCGTGTCATCCTGATAACAGCGCAGGCTGCGGCCGGTCTTTTCAGCAACTAATGCCAACATTGCCACCTGATCAGGCGTGCTGATCCCCCATTCCTCGAGGAGGTTGATCACCATGCGTCCCAGATCGAGACGATCCTGTTCGGTCAGACTTTTCATTTATCCGCACGACTCCATCAATAAAAACTGCCGGGCGTGCTCAGGAAACGCGTGGCTCTGCGGGTTCCGGCAAGCTGCATAGCGCCATATTACCTGATTTGAAACAGTACGTCCGGACGGCGCGCGATAACACATGCAGTGATCGGTTGAGCGGAAGCAGATAAAAAACATTAAATCAGCTGGTTGCGAAATATCCATAGAACCGGAACGGGCATTGGTGGAGGTTCCAGGCGCATTACCGCAGGCTGCAGTGTGACCATGGACCCGAGCGTGAGGAACATGCTGGTTCTGCATGAGCCAGCACGATCTTGCCCGGGTAGCGCGCCACGCCGGGGCAGCAATCTTGCAGCTGCGTCCGCAGACCAGTCGAAACGGCAATCCCTGCATAACCAGCACGCGGGTGTACCGGGCTGCTGACGCTTGTCGCCACGCTTGCACTGAAAAGGTTAGTATTGACCAGGTGTATATGGAATTTCTTACAGAATCGAGATGACCACACTCGGGCTACTGTTACTGATCCTGCTTGTTGTTCTGCTCTGGCAGGCGGGCCAGCGCAGCCGTGACACTGCGATTCTGACCGCACAACAAACCTGCCGGCAGCAGGGCGTACAATTTCTCGATGGCACCGCTGCCCTGCAAAACCTGCGCCCCTACTTCACACCCGATGAAGGCCCCGGATTGCAACGCACCTATACTTTCGATTACAGCGTCGATGGTTTCGGGCGACGTACCGGATGCGTCATTCTACGCAACACCCGGGTCAGCACGGTACTGCTTGATGGTTGAGGAATCATCCCCACCGGGGGAATTCCAGCGCAGCCTGGCTGAACGCAGTGAAGATTACCGGCTGATCGACCAGCCAGCTGAAGACCGGGCACATATCCGGTTCACCGGCAGTTTCGAAGGTTCCGACATCACCTGGGATGCCTGGCTGCTGGCACAGGGTGTTGGCAGTAGTGCCCGGCAGTTTATCGATATAGCCCGCTCCGGATACCCGTTGCGCCACATCACCATAGGCCTTAATGTGGCCGCCATCGACCAAGCAGTACTGTTGAAAACAATTATCATGATCAGGAATTACCGGCGGCTCCATGTCGGTCGCCACGAATTCGGGAATCCGGACCGGAACACGAATGAATAAGCAGGCTGCACTGTTATAATCTTCACGGCAATTCGGAATCTGGAGCAAGGTATGCCCTATTACATCTACATTATCACCGCCAATGAATCCTCACATTCCAGATCGGTCAGCCAGGTCAGCGAATTTGATACTTTCAAACTGGCAAAAACCGAGATCAAGCGATTGCGTGCCGAACAACCGCTCGCCGCAAACCAGATTTACAAGATTATTTTTGCTGACGATACTGCAGCAGCGGAAAAGAGTCTCAAGGAAGTGCGCGAACAACCCATCGCAAGGGAGTGGGAAAAGTAAATCCCGTCGCGATGGATGAAAAGCAATACAAGAGCACCTACCAGTCCATAAACGAGCGGCGCTGTGTATTCGAGAAAACCATAAACTCACGTCGCAGCACTTGCAGCAAATCCATCCGTTTTCACCTCGCAGACCGGGAGGGAATATCCTGCAGGTCCGCAGCCGGAAATGCACTGTGCACTGAGCTGCTCGCACAAATGCGCCGCAATGCCCGCTTTGCATTGCGCCTTACGCATGCGGATGGGCCGTTACCGCATGCCAAGGAAATCCGGGTTCAAACCGGCGGCATGCTTGGCCTGCAGACCGCGCTATATCCCGAGCGCCTGGGACAGGCTGATGTAGAAGATATTATCAGCCTGATTGACAAGGGCCTGCAGCGCTACACCAGCATTGAACAGTTCCCGTACGAGGTAATCATACAGAATATTGTCCACTTCGAAGGGCGCAGGAAACGCGGGGGTCACCCTGAGGACTGATCAGTTTTCCCCGACGGAAATCGTGTCACTTACCACCTGGCTGAGCGTTTCCACCACGGCATCGTTCATCTCCGAATGCCGGCGCACCTGGAGATAAACCCGTTTTTTGCCATTACCGGGGCTCAGTTCAAAACCAGGCACGGCCGAATAATCGTGCCAGTCGGTGTCACTGAAATCCGGTCGTTCACTGGCCCGGTATTGCGTGACCGCACCTGACAGTGAAATATCCAGTGTCACCTGACGTGATGCGGCTTTTGCAGCACCCCTGTTGATGGAAAAACCGGTTATCTGCAAACCACCCTGCTGCTGCGCAGAGCTGTTGCCGGTCGTATGGCAGATTGGTCCGCCGCCGCCGCCAGTCATGGATAGCACCAGCATACGATTGCTATTGGAAGTGACCATCATTTCCTGTTCCCCCATGTAACCGTCCCTGCTCGCGGTAACCAGTAACTGCGCCCCGGGCAGTGATTCAAACACGACGTAGCCATTGGCATCAGTATTTTTTGCGCCAAACTGGTCAATGCGTGCCTGGGTTCCCAGGCATACTGAGACCCCGGCCAGTGGCTTGCTGGCCCCTCGCTCAAAAACCCGGATCCGCAAATCAGCGGCCAGTGCCACCTGCGCAGCAGTGACCAGTACAGCTAATGAAATCACACTCAATATCCGCTTCATAGGACTCGCCCCGCTACCAGTAGTTAACAGTCATAAGCAGTTGTTGATAATAATCCTGCCCGAATATCCGGCCATCTGGTTAATCACACGAAACCGGCCTTGTTTGCCGGAATCCTGAATCACCACCCCGGCATTTCCCCGCTGCATCACCGTGATCAGTTTGTCCGTGCCGCGCCCTGCTTAGCGAGACCCAGCAATACCTCACGCAAGTTCTGCTCCTGAACAGGGAAACACAGCGCATGGTGTATCGGCAGCCGCTCGCGCAACCGCTCAAATTGCGGATAAAATTCTTCTTCATAAAATACGATCACCCGCGTTTCCGGCAACCTCTGTACTACCGCCAGCAGCGATTCCAGACTGCTGGTCCGGTCGCGGAAATCCGACTGAAAGTTGAACTCCGCGACAATCACATCCGGACATCGCCCACGCATTCCGGCTATCGCCTTGCGCATCCGTGTTTCGATCACCACTTCATAACCCAGACTTTCATATAACGGCCGGAAATTCGGATACCCGCCCAATTCTATAATGGATAGTAAAAGTTTTGACGCTTCCTGACTGCACATTCGTTCACAGACTCCTGCATGGCTTGCGGATCGCGCCGCGTTGGGGGGATACGCTGCGATCCCCGGCCCAGTCCTGCAGGCCGGCAGTTTATAAAAGACCGGTTGGCATCAGCTCCATTTCCCCGGAATTTACCTTATTTTACAAAGCATCGGCCCGAATAACCCGGAACAACAGCGCTATTATATTGAATAATATAATAATAATATTTATTTAAAATTTTATTAAATTACCTATTGCTTATTTAAGCATTTGCTTATATATTTTTACTGTCCCTGGTGACAAACCAAATTGAAACCGAAATTTTTTCTTACATCTGACATTGAGGAGAAACGACATGAAGACTATCGCAACTGTAATTACTGCTGCCACTCTGGTTATCGCCTCTGGCGCCGCTTCTGCCTGGGGCTGGGGTCCGTTCGGTAACAACGGCTACAACGACGGCTACGGTGACGGCTGGGGAGACGGCAATTTCGACGGCGGCTTCAGCATGAACTTCAGTGGTCATGGTAGTGGTCTTGGTTACGGTCGTGGCTACAACAACTACTACGGCGGCTATGCCCCTTACTACGGTTATGCTCCGTACGGCTATGCTCCTTATGGCTATGCCCCGGTTGCTGCTCCGGTTGCACCGACTGCTCCGGCTGCTGACACGACTGCCAAGTAATTCAGTCTGACAAGCCAGAAAAGCAAAACGGGGGACCTTAGCGGTCCCCCGTTTTTTTTGCCCATCAGAAAGCCAGCGTTTTTATTCGGGCGGCAGATCCGTCAGGTTGGTCTGGCAGAGCACCCCGCGCATGGTGCCGATCAGATCAAGCAACTTCTCATTACTTACGCTGTAATAGATACGATTGGCATCACGTCGCGAGCGGACAATATTCTTGTTGCGTAACTGGTCGAGGTGCTGGGATACATTGCTCTGCGATGTACCGATCTTCTCGACTATCTCACCGACCGACATTTCCTGATTACCCAGGGTACACAGGATTTTCCAGCGCAACGGGTGCCCCATGGCCTTGAGCGCCTCCGCTGTGAGGGTAATATCTTCTTCCGGCAATGTTCCTTCGGTATCCGCCATTGATAACTCCTGATCTTGCTCAAGCTAGTGTACGTTTTGCCCGTAATCTTGCAAACCTGTATCCCCGATACTGTTCAGGCAACACCTGCACGAGTATACCCCGTCATATCTTTTGCGATGCAGATAATGTCGGTTATTGCGCCTGACTCGTCACTGATAGCAGTGCGTGAAAACAGTATCGGGACCCTGCGCTGATCCTTGGCAATGAAACTTGCCTCAATACTGCTGATAGTGCCGGTGCGGATAAGCGCCTCCAGCCAGGTGCCCATGAATGCGTTCGCCTGTTCCGCCTCTTCCTCTTCAAATACGTCACCGATTGCCATACCCAGCAGATCGGACTGCTGATAATCGAGCAGGCGACATGCACTCGGATTCACAGCAGTAATCGCGCCTGCCGGATTGAGTACCAGCAGTGCTTCACCCATGTTATTGATGATCTTTTCCAGGTATAAACGTGCTTCCCGCAATTCACGAGTACGCTCCTCGACCAGCGCTTCAAGCCGCGTGTTGAGCTCGCGTTCTTTCTCGATCAGCCGCAGGTAGGTGCTGATCTTGTTGATAAGCTGGTTGTCATCTATTGGCTTGAGGAGATAGTCAGCCGCACCGACCTCGTAACCTTTTTTCTGGAACTCGTCTGTTTTATAGGCTGCGGTAAGGAAGATAATTGGTATGTCACGGGTCTTCTGACGCACCTTGAGCATGGAAGCGGTCTGGAAACCGTCCATTTCCGGCATTTGTACATCCAGGACAATCAGGTCTATGCGCGGGTTCCGCAAGGCAATATCAAGCGCTGCCTGCCCTGAGTCAGCCTCCAGCACTTCAACATCCATGTACTGGTTGATCAACGTGCGCAGGGTAAACAGATTATTCTCATTGTCATCGACAATCAGTATCCGAAATCCCGTATAGCGTTTCCTGTCACTCATCAGCCTTCCCCGGCGCAGCTGCAACATAGCAGTCCAGCACTTTCTTGAGTTCTATTGCCTCTATCGGCTTGACTATACAGTCAGTTGCCCCTGCTTCCCGGCACATGCGCAGATCCGTTTCCGTTCCCTTGGTGGTCAGCGCGATTACCGGCATGTCACGCAAGCGTTGCTGCTGCCGGATAAGCCGGATAACTTCATAGCCATCCATGCCGGGCATCATTATATCCATAAACACCAGGCTGAAATCGCCCCCTGTCGACAACGTTTCAAGCGCCTCGGGCCCGTCACCGGCCGCCATGACCTGTAGATTCCAGCGCTCCAGCAAAGGCGTTAGCGCAAGCAGGTTGCGCACATCGTCATCCACCAGGAGCCCCCTTGCCGCACCATAATCTGCGTCAGGAATGACCGTATCATCCATGCGTCCCGCCCTACCGGCAGTTACCTGATCAGTGACTGATTTCTGCGGTTCACCCGGCAATTCGGCCGGCAGTAACAGCGAAAATATCGATCCGGCACCGGGCGCGCTCTCGATATGTATATCTCCACCCAGCAACCAGGCCAGTTCACGACTGATGGTAAGGCCCAGCCCGGTACCACCAAAACGCCGGCTCGTCGAACCATCGGCCTGCTTGAATGCCTCGAACACCAGGCCCTGCTTGTCGGCTGCAATACCAATACCGGTGTCCGCAACCCGGATACTGACCGGGTATTCGCCAGCGCCATTCTCACCCGGCCTGAGCTCCACGCGGATACTGCCCTGGCTGGTGAATTTAACTGCATTGGACAGAAAATTTATCAGGATCTGGCGTATTTTCTCGCTATCACTGATGATTGACTCCGGCACCGCCGGGTCTGCCACGAACTCCAGTGACAGGTGTTTTTCATCCAGCTGCGGTCGCATAAGCTCCAGGACGTGGTCAATCAGCTGGCGCAATTGCACCGGCTCCGCGACCAGCGTCATCTGTCGTGCATCGATACGGGATAAATCCAGAATGTTATCGATCAGCGCCTTCAGATCCGTGCCCGCCTTATTGATTACCTGCGCCTGCCTGCTTTGTTCGGCAGGCAGTTTGCCATCTGATAACATTTTTGAAAGCAGCAAAATGGAGTTCAACGGAGTGCGCAATTCGTGGCTCACGTTGGCCAGGAATTCCGACTTGTAACGATTGGACTCCTCAAGTTCTGCCGCGTAGTCGCGCAACGCGCGGGTATTCGCTGCATGGGTTGCAGCCAATTGCGTCAGGTTCTGTCCCAGCTGCTGCAATTCGCGCGGCTGCGACCAGGAGAAGACCACTTCTTCATCGCGCTCCAGCACCCGGGCAATCTGCTCGGTAAGTTCCTGCCCCAGACGATCGATCCTGACCGCGATAAGGCGTGCCACCACAAAAACCACCAGCAGGAGGCCAACAGCAATCAATACGACACGCAGTTCCACTGCTCGCTGCAACATGGAAAGTGGCGAGGCATCAACACTGCGACCAACCCAGAGCGTGCCTGAATCCTCGGTATCAAACAGCGGAACCCACAATACCTGCTGGCTACCGTATTCCCATAGCGCCAGCTCACCCGCGCTGAACACCTGCCGTAACCCCTGGAAATCATCGAACGCAGAACCGGGGCGGGTCTCTTCACTCGCGGACGGAAGGTATTGCCCGTCACCGAGTACCCAGTAGTTGCCGCGGTATGCACTGGCCAGACCGCCAAGATCGATATACACAATAACCATGCCACGCTGCTCTGGCAGCTCGCCGTTATCCGGCGTCAACATCGGGATCACTACCGGGCTGACCAGACTCATCTGCATGAACCGGTTTGGCGCGACTTTGCTTGCCGCCCGGTCAAATATGATCGGACCATTCATCACATTGCCAGGGCGCAGTATCATGCCCGCCTTGTGCAAAGCGGGATTTACATCCGCGTGGGGTTCAGTCTTGATCTCCAGTCGAGCGGTCTTGTAATTGCGGTCAAGCCAGAACTCGGGAACACCTTTAGCATCGAGAAACAGGATTTGTGTTACGTCCAGCTGATCGCTCATCACCTGGTTTACCCAGTTGACGTAGCTTTCCCGCGCCGACTTGATGGTTTGATCATTCTGTTTATCCTGAGCACCGCGCAACAGTCCGGGTTCAGGCATTTTTGCCAGCAACCTGACCATCTCGTGACGTCGAGCCAGGTGTTGATCCAGATCACCAAACTCGGCCCGCAGATTTTGCAGGTGGGCCTTTTGATACAGTAATTCGATCTTGTCAAAGATCATCGGCACATTGATGGCAAAGGCAACCAGCAATGGAATCATGCCGAACATAATCAGGTAAAGGGAAATCCGGGTACGCAGTTTCATCTGCCACCTGTCACACTGTATTCGCCGTTACGTAACCGCATCGGAGCTACTTTAACACGGGCACCGACAGTCCTGTGCTACTCCTGTAATGACTAACAACAGTTTCGGGCAGAATGACCAGGGTCCGTAATGGGTAATGGCAGCCGCGGGGTTGGATGGCGGTAACCCGATCAAGCGCCGGCGGCAACAGCACAATACTGCTCAACGAACCTGTGCACTGCATCGATCGGCGCAATCAGGCCAGCAGCAGTGACCCGGCCGCCTCACCCGGTTACCATTGATAGCCAAGCTTGACGCGCCAGACGGTGTCAGCCTCGTCGATGCCGGCTGGCGCACCACCATCGTAATCAACCTGCACCTCGGTACTGGCAACCACTCCGGCAAATAACGGGAAACGCAAGCCGGTCCAGCTATTGACTGAGATGTTCCCGGTATCGGCAAGTTCAAGCAGGCCATTTTGCTTGTGATAGAGCTGGACGCGCTCCTGCCACAACAACTTGTCAAAATCGACATTCCAGCCCAGCGCCGTATAGTCATTTTCCGGCGCGACATAGTAATCTTCCATAACATACATCAGCGACATATCGACACTCAGGTTCAGCGGCTTGCTTTCGTAGAACTGGTAACCAACATGGGGACCAAGTGCAGTACGCAGCTGCAGGTCGGCAAACTTGTCGTTCTCGAAATTCAGCGCCCCACCGTAGTACCACTGCTCAGAGACGAAGTAGTCATACTTGTTATGCAGCAGCCAGTTTTGTGCCGTGGTAATGCTGTTGCTGGTGTCCTTCTGATACTGTGCAGCCAGGTTGAGACGGTCATGCAGGCGGCGCACCTTCATGGCCGCATCCAGCGCCAGCTTTTCCTGCTCGGTATTGCCCTGCTGGAATTCGGCACCGGCATTTACCAGGCCACTTAGCTTGTAGCCTTCGCCGCGCTCCCAGGGATCCGGATTGATCGAAACAAGCTTCTGCGGAACAACCTGTCGGGAAGACTCCGCGGCTGTTTCAATGGTAACCGTGCCATCCTCGTTGAGGATCCGGGTCGCCTGCAGTGTTTCCCTGCTGTCGAGAAACACTTCGACCGGCTTGTCCGCCTGCATTTCACTGACCTGGTTCCACTGCACATTGATTACACCCGCGAAACCGGTCTTGAATTCCAGCACTCCATCCTGCTGGCGAACCACTTCACCATTCAGTCGCGAGCCATCCTTGAGGATTAACTGGTCGGCCAGCAATGCCGTGAATGGCTGCAACAGCATCGCCAGCGTTGAATAAACGGAAATCGCCCGAATGAAGCCGGCAGCCTGCATGATTGTCCCCTTGTGTGGAAAATCCGCAAAAGTTCCGCAGGCATTCTACCCGAGAAGCATGAAAAAACCAGCTTACTCAGCAATATGACGGCGGTGAATCAGTCGAGGTAGCGGGCCTGCCACTCCAGGTATCTGGCATGCGCATAGGCGGCATATGACTCCCTGTCGTTGAACTGCTGCGGGTCAAATGCATCGTAAATGTAGTAGTTGACACGATTATTGCGGGTAATACTCATGTGCCAGATCTTGTGTAGCAGGGTCTGCGGATCGCGCCACTCAAAATCATCCTGTGATTCGTAATGCAGGAATACCGGCAAAATTGGTATGCCGGTACGCAGGGAAATATCGAAGGCGCCGTAGCGAAATGCCTCAAAAATGCGTCGGCCCTTGCAGCCGCCCTCGGGATACAGGGCAATATTCTTGCCTGCGGCCAGCTCGCGATCGATTTCTTCTGCCGCCGCATTGCGCGATTCCTTTGACTCGCGCTGCACGTACAGGGAACCTGCGGCAGTGCTGATGCGCCCGACCAGCCACCAGTCCTTTACCTCGATCTTGGCCAGCGAATGTACCGGGAACACAGCCGGTATCCCGATATCCTCAAAGGCCGAGGGATGGTTGGCGATCAGGATGTACTGCTCGGGAAGACCCTTGCTGGTGTATTTCTGGTGTACCCGCAGATCAACACCCAGCGCACGAACGAAACTGCGCGCCCAGAACCGGAACAGCGGAAAATAGAAGCCAGTGGTAAGCGCACGCGGCAACCAGGACAGCAGGTACATCACCAGTGTGAACAGGGCGAGTTCTATCCAGCACACCAGGCGCCAGACCAATCTGCACACGTACCGGATCAATGGATCACCCCTGCCGTCACTGTGTTACCTCATTATGACGTGTTGTCGGCCATGCCGGTAGTTTATATAACCGGCATCAGCCGCCAATACAATTCCCGCGGGCAGAAGACCTTGTCTACCAGACGGGTGACTAGTGCAAATCCGCCAGCAGGCTGACAATGACAGCACCATCCATGGGCTCCAGGTTATGCTGAACCGGGATCGTAACCAGGGACGAACGTCCGCGCAGCGCCGGCACATTGTTCATGTCCTGGCTGTAGGCCGGAACGACGTAGTCTCCAGGGCCGTTATCTGCACGCACTACGGAAAAGTACTGGATATCCGGATGCGGCTGCGCATTCAGCCAATACAGCAGGGATCCCGGCTGCGGGCGGACCAGGTCGACATAGAGGCTGCGTGATCGCATCGCCGTGTCGTAGGTGTCGCCACCGAAGAAATCGGTAACCAGCGAAATCGGAAACGGGATATCAGTCGCGTCAAGCGCTTCCTCCGCACGGCCGGTGCCGAGGTGCGGGCTGGCGATGGTAATCAGGGCTTTCACGTTGGCGGTCCCACCGCGAACCAGTGCCACACGCGCTACCACTCCACCGGCAGAGTGTCCAACCAGCACCATTGGCTCACCCGTATGCATGCGCGAAATCGACGCAAGAATTTCGTTCAGCTGATAAACCTGGACCAGTATCGGGGCCTCGGATGGCAAATCCACCGAATAGAACTTGCGTTCGGACTGCTGCCCGGCGGCCGGGATCAACTGCACACCAGAGGGACCGGCGGTAAAGACTCCGGCACGCGCCCATCTATGCTGTTGCAGGATGTTGCTTATGCCACTGCGTTCCCATGAACCCGCATCACCCAGGTAGCCATGCACCAGGACCACCACTTCGGCACGGGCAACCAGCGAAACCAGACTCAGGACAACAAAGACAGATACAAACAACGCTTTTTTCATAACCCACCCACAATGTTAGTCGAGTAATCAATAACATCACACCGCTCTGCCAGGTTCCTTGCGCGCCATCAATGATGTCGCAAAAAACCCCGGCCGATTCCCGCGCCTGTTTACAGGCAGCTACAATCGGCACCGGAAACAAAACGGGGGTGGCTCGCCAGAGACACCCCCGATTACTTACTTGATACTACCGGTACCGCGGGTGCAGCTTACTTGGCAACAGTGTCAGCCTGCGGAGCAACCGGAGCAACCGGAGCAACTACCGGGGCATAACCGTACGGGGCATACCCGTAAGGGGCATAACCGTAACCATTGTACCACGGTAGCTGTTGTAACCGCGGCCGCGACCGGAACCGTGGCCGCTCATGCTCATGCCAAAGCTGAAGTCGCCGTCGACATCGCCGGAACCGTCGCCCCAGCCGTTGTTGTAACCGTTGTTACCCCAACCCCAGGCAGAGGCAGAAGCGGAAATCAGAGCCAGAGAAGCGGCGGTAATCAAAGTTGCGATAGTTTTCATGTTACATCTCCTAGATTTAAGTTTAAGAATCGGGTTAATAATTTGTGGTAGTGCGATGACGTGATAAGAATATAAGCAGATACTAACATTGTCAAGTACTAAATTAGGAAATTCTTCTGGATCCAGGTGTTCTGATTTGTCCCAGTCTTTACATAAACTTAGATATGTTTTCTGAATCCGGCACTGCGAATGAGCGCGCAACTAAACCTCACCTGCACGTCAAATTATTTACATATTGAATATTTAAGCATTTATAAACAATAAGTTAACAAACACCCGCCGCGCACTGAAAAAAATATTTTTCGGTAACCGGAATATACCAACATTACCCGATTCCGATATACCAGCATTATCAGCCCCCTACATATCCCCACTCGGAAACGACCGAATTCGCGTCAATCTATTGTGGT
>CAJQOV010000116.1 GCA_905480065.1 uncultured Gammaproteobacteria bacterium
AACGGGCAGATTTCAATATAAACAAAGTGTCATATAAAAAGTGTCAGAGCACATGTAACGCTTATATTAGGGAACCTCTGATTAATTCGCCATGCTGGCGAAGGCCAGCATCCAGTGTATTGAAAACTCTGGATCCCGGCATGCTCCGGGATGACGACGATGAATTATTCAGAATGACCCTAATTATTTCTCGCGCCCTGTTCGATCCACAAGCGCAGAACCTTTATCTCACGCTCTGTCAAAGCAAGGGAAAGTGAACCTGACGGTACTCCTTTCCCGCAGGATAGATATAAGGATTTGTAGGTGCATGGAGTGCAAGCCGCACCGAACGTCAACAAAGTGCAGGCAGACCCCGTTTAAAAGAAAATGCAGTCGTTCACTTCAAGAACTCCGGGGATAGGTAAGGGCCAGGAACCAGGTGCTCGGTGCTCAGGATGAAGGGCTGCATTTCCCGGGCACGTACCAAGCAGAGTGATTTCAGCTACAGGGATTTACCAAACGACGGAAGACGACGTAACCCGGCATAAAGCGCCAGCGGCCTGCCGGGCAATGCTACTGGCAGCACATGGGCAAAAATTTGATGCGCAGCCATACCGCCCCGGCGCAGATCCGCTCACGCAGTTTGTGTGCGCAGTTATACAGCAGGTTGCGCAAACACTCGGCACGGGCTGAATGCGCCCGGCGCAGGATGCGGTCACTGGCGCTAATACTATCTGCAGATTGGCGATTATCCATAGCCGGTACTTCTCCTTGTTAGAATACCGCCTGCAGCCGGTAGGGGTTCATGCAGAAACCTGCATTCATAAACTTGCGCAGCACAATCACCGTTGCAACGGTGGACAGGACCGACGATCTTTGCACCGCTGATTCCAGCGATCTGCACAGTAGCGCAGTGGAGACATTCAAACAATGTCGATTGGAAAAATGTAAACAAGCGTATACGGCACCCACTGCATATGCCGTCTTGCCCTCCGATGCTGCATCTGACACCGTCAGTCAGATCAAATGCCGACCACTACAAAAACTTCTGTGTCCTCTGCGGCCGATGATTTGCCACTATGGCACTGCGTACACGCCCTGTCGGGTTGCACTGACAGGGCGTGTTGTGATCTGCGGGCTGTGTAAAAAACTCTCCTGGTTATCCTCTATGGCAGGACAACCCGCTTGCGGGTCCGGGCATGGAAGCCTGATTTGTACCTGCGCCCGCTTCGGGCACGCCCGCGCCATGTGGCGCCGGTAATCCTGTACTGCATGGAGGAAAAAACATGAAACAAGGAACTACGCTGCGCCTGCGTCTTGCGCAATCCTGTCTGGCACTGGCCGCAGTGCTGCCGCTGCCGCCGGCTGCTGCCAGTACGGTTATTTCAGAACTGCTCTACGATGTCACCGGAACGGACAGCGGCCTGGTGTTTGTCGAGCTGTTCGGCACGCCCGGAACGGTACTGGATGGGCTGGTACTGGAAGGCGTCAATGGTACCGACGGCAGTGTCTACCATTCCGTCACGCTGACCGGGACGATTCCGGGGGATGGCGTGTTCGTGATCGGTGATGACAGCGGGAATGGCACAACACTGGTCAGCAATGCGGACCTGGTACTGGACGTGGATTTTCAGAATGGCCCGGATTCCGTGGTATTGCGTGACAGCAACGGTGCTCTGGACGCGCTCGGTTACGGGGATTTTACCGGCCTGGTGTTTGCCGGCGAGGGTAGTGCGGCTGTCGATGTGGCCACTGGCTGGAGCCTGGCAAGAAGCAATCCGCTGCTCGACAGTGATGACAATGGCGCTGACTTCATCGGTCTGAGTGTGCCGACGCCGGGTGTCGTGCCGGCGAGCACGGTACCGCTACCGCCTGCGCTGGCGCTGTTTCTGTCCGGTCTGGTCGGAATGACCGGCGTGGCCCGACGCCGACGCCGACACTGAGCTGAGCTTGCGCGGGCTGTTGACCGTGGCAGGGTTTGACGGGGCAGTGGCAAGCACGGATCATCGTGCATATGAAACCGGGAACCAGTCACAGCCAGTTGCGCATTATTGGCGGAGCCTGGCGCGGACGCAAAATCGACTTTGCTGCCGTGCCGGGTCTCCGGCCTACTCCAAACCGGATCCGCGAAACCCTGTTCAACTGGCTGGCACCGGTGATTCGTGACGCGTATTGCCTGGATTTGTTTGCCGGTAGTGGTGCGCTCGGCCTGGAAGCGGCCTCGCGTGGTGCGGCGTGCTGTGTGCTGGTCGAACGGGATGCCGCGGCTGCATCCATGCTGCGTGCACAGGCCAGTCGCCTAGCCGCCAGCCAGGTGGAGGTGATCGAGGCGGATGCCGTGCGCTGGCTTTCGGGTACACCACGCCGCTTCGACATCGTGTTTCTCGATCCACCGTTTCATGGCGGCCTGTTGCAGGAGTGTGCCAACCGGCTGGAACAGCATGGCTGGCTGAAAGATTCGGCCTGGATCTATATCGAGGCCGAGGCGGGCAATGCACTGGAACTCCCGCCGCACTGGCACTGGCATCGTGACGGGCAGGCGGGGCAGGTCAGTTACCGGCTGGCCCGCCGGCAGGTCGCTAGCGACAGCTGAGCTGCTTGCAGCCGCGCGCCATGCCTACTGTTCAGGACCGGAGCGAGTAGACTACGCGTCCTTCCAGCAGGGTATGCACGACACGCCCTCTCATTTCCCACCCGGCAAACGGGGTGTTATGACCCTGGCTGCGCAGGTTGCTGTTGTCCAGCATCCAGGTCATGTCCGTGTTGAAAATGCAGATATCGGCACTGGCGCCGACGGACAGGCTGCCATAGGGCAGGCCCAGGATCCGGGCCGGCGCAATCGTCAGGCAGCGAATCAGCCCGGGGAGATCCAGCACCTGTTCCTCGACCAGCCGCAAGCTCAGGGGTAACAGCGAATCCAGCCCCGAGATGCCGGGTTCGGTGGCCGGGAAAGGTCCCATCTTGGCGTCCGGTTCGTGCGGCTGGTGGTCCGAGCAAATGGCCTGGATGGTTCCGCTTTGCAAGGCAGCGCGCAGCTGCTGGCGGTCTTCAATGGTGCGCAGTGGCGGTATAACGTGGCATTGGCTGTCGAAATCAGAGAGATCATTCTCCGACAGGTAGAGATACGGAATGGCGACATCGGCGGTGACCGGTGCGCCATCATAACGTGCCCGGGCGATCATGCGCGCCGCGCGCCCGGTAGTCAGTCGACAGAAATGGGCGCGTACGCCGACCTGCTCGATCACTGCCAGGAGATGTGCCACGGCCGCGGTTTCGGCCGCTTCCGGTATCGCCGGCAGGCCAATGCGCGTGGCAACCTGTCCTTCATGCGCGCAACCCTCGTTGGCCAGCGCATGGTCGTTCGGGAGCAGGTACACAGTGAGGTTGAAGGTCGCTGCATATTCCAGTGCACGGCGCAGTACCAGGTTGTTGAGCATCGGCCGGTGCGCATTGCTGACGCCGACACAGCCGGCCTTGCGCAGGGCCGCCATCTCGCTCAGGTGTTCGCCATCGAGATTGCGGGTGAGTGCTCCGAGCGTGACTACCCGGGCCTTGCCGGTGTGGGCCGCACGCAGGCGTATCAGTTCTGCCACCGCCGGGGTATCGATGACCGGGCTGGTGTCGGGCAGGCAGCAGAGCGTGGTTATGCCGCCACTGGCCGCGGCACGCGTTTCCGTGGCAATGGTTGCCTTTTGCTCCTGCCCCGGTTCGCGCATGGCAGCGGCCAGGTCCACCAGACCAGGACAAACCACGCAGCCAGCGGCATCAATTTCCTCGTCGGCGGTGAATCCATCCGGTGCGCTACCGAGGCCGGCGATCCGGCCCTTGGCAAGGTAAACGTCAGTAATTGCATCAATGCCGTTAGCCGGATCGATGACCCGACCACCGTGGATGCGGATGCGCAGTTGCTTGCCGCGGCTGCCTGTGGCCATGTTACCCGTCACCCTCCTGCTTGCTGCGCATCGCCATCGACATGACCGCCATGCGTACCGCGATGCCGTGGGTTACCTGCTGCAGGATGACCGAGCGGGGACCGTCCGCAACCTCTGAATCCATTTCCACGCCGCGGTTGATCGGACCCGGGTGCATGACGATGGCATCCGGGCTGGCCTGGTCGATTTTTTTCTCGGTCAGTCCGAACAGTTCGTAGTACTCGTGCTCGCTGGGCAGCAGGGCGCCTTTCATGCGTTCGTGCTGCAGGCGCAGCATGATAATGACATCCACGTCCTGGATGCCGGCGCGCAGATCGTGAAACACCTTTACTCCCAGCGATTCCGCAAAGGCCGGTATCAGGGTTTTGGGTGCCACGATACGCACCTCGCCGGTATTGAGCAGGTTGAGTGCATGGATCTGCGAGCGTGCCACGCGCGAGTGCAGCACGTCGCCGACGATGGCGACGCGCAGGCGTCCGAAATCCGGTCCCTTGACGCGGCGAATAGTGAACATGTCGAGCATGGCCTGGGTCGGGTGCGAGTGACGGCCGTCACCGGCATTGATGACGCTGGTATGCGGCTCGACATGGCTGGCGATGAAGTGCGCAGCGCCGCTTTCGGCGTGACGCACCACGAACATATCGACATGCATGGCCTCGATATTGCGCAGCGTGTCCAGCAGGGTCTCGCCCTTGCTGGCGCTGGATTGCGTAATGTTGATATTGAGGACGTCCGCCGACAGGCGCTTGGCGGCCAGTTCGAAGGTGGTGCGCGTGCGGGTGCTCGCCTCGAAGAACAGGTTGACGATGGTCTTGCCACGCAGCAGCGGGACCTTCTTGACGGTTTGTTCGGTAATTCCGGCAAATGACTCGGCCGTATCGAGGATCTCGGTCAGCAGCTGGCGATTCAGCCCGCTGATGCTGAGGAAGTGGCGTAACCTTCCCTGGCTGTCGATTTGCAGGTTCTTGCCTTTCATCTGGCGTGCTTGATTTCCAGGGCCAGCGGGTCCGGGCCGGTCAGCTTGATGTGGTCGCCGTCGGCCAGCTCTATACGCTGCCCGCTTACATTGGCCTCGATCGGCAGTTCGCGTCCGCCGCGGTCGATCAGTACCGCGAGCAGGATCGAGGCGGGGCGGCCATAATCGAACAGTTCGTTCAGCGCGGCGCGGATGGTGCGCCCGGTATGCAACACATCGTCAACCAGGATGATGTGACGGTCATCGATGCTGAATTTGAGTACCGAGGTGTGCACGATCGGGTTTATGCCGATGCGGGTGAAATCATCCCGATAAAACGAGATGTCCAGGCTGCCCGGTGCGTCGCCGAGTCCCAGCCGCTTGTGCAGCTGCTCGGCAATCCATACCCCCCCGGAGTGAATGCCGACCATGGCGGGGTTGTCCAGCTGGTGCTTGCTGATCAGTGCGCCGAGTTGTGCGGCCATGGCGTCCAGCATGCCCGGTATATCAAAGCTTTTGCTCATGATTTCCTGGTGTCCAGCCAGTCCTGCAGGATTATGCGTGCCGCGACTGCATCGAGTCCGGCCGCTGCATTGTGTGTGTCCTGGTGCAGCAGCGCGGCGGCTGCATGTGAACTCAGGCGTTCATCCATCGTGAATACCGGCAAACGGTAACGCGCTTCCAGCTGTTCTGCAAATGTTCGTGCCGCCTGTGTGACGGCTGAATCGCTGCCATCGGCATGACATGGCAGTCCGACCACCAGCGCCTGCGGTTGCCATTCGTTGATCAGTGCCGCGATGCGCGCCCAGTCCGGATTATTGCGTACCGCGGCCACCGTGCACAACGCGCTGGCGGTGCCGGTAATACCCTGGCCTACGGCGATGCCAATGCGTTGCTGTCCGTAATCAAACCCGAGCAGTGTCTGCAAGTTCAGCGGTCCGCTGCCGTGTGGTGCGTCATTCAGGCATGCCCCGGTTCGCTGG
>CAJQOV010000117.1 GCA_905480065.1 uncultured Gammaproteobacteria bacterium
GGAATCGGCCGACTGCTGACGTAACCGCGCCAGCTCGGTGGTGCGTTCCTGCTCGACGCGTTGCATCTCGGCCATCGTTCCCTGCAAGCTCGTATAGGCGCTGTTCAGGCGATCGTTATCCGCCTGCAACTGCTGCAGGCGATCCTTGAGCGCCTCGTTGCCGGCCTGCATGTCCAGCAACTGCTGGCGGGCCTGCGTCAGTTGACTGGACGATGCCTGGTTCTGCTCATTGGCACGCAGCAGCTGTATGCGCAGCTCGGAGATTTCATGCTGCGCCTGCGCGAGCCGTTCTTCCAGCGTGGCACTGGTACGCGAGGCGGACTGCGCCTGCGCCTTGGCCTCGCGTTCCGCGTCGATGGTGGCACGCAACTCGCTCACCAGTTCCCAGTTACGCAACATCAGGATAGTGCTGGCGATCATGAAGATCATCAGCACGACCATCATCAGGTCGGTAAAGGACGGCCAGAAACTGTCCCCGCCCGAGCCATGATCAGCAGCAGACCTGAGATCGACAAAGCCCTCATCCATCTTTATTCACCGGACTTCGGCAGGCGGAAGCCCTCACGCAGCAGCTGTTTGAGTTCGTAGATATGCGCGGTCGCCTGCCGGGTGTTGCTGGCGAATTCATCAATCGACTGGTTGAGACTGATTCCCGCATCGGCGAACTCCCGCTGGATCTGATTCATACCGATCGCCGCCTCGCGCAGGCCGCTGACCAGTCCGGTCACCTGGTGCAGCAGGCTCTCACTATCGTGAGAGAACCGCGGCAACAGGTAGACCGAGGTGGCTTCCTCGATCTTGCCCAGCAGGTGAGACTGTGCATCGCCCAGCTTGATAAAGAAATAGCCGTAAAACAGGTAGCACAGGATAGCGGTCAGGGTCGTTGACAGCGCCGTCGACATGCCATGAATGATTAGCCCCATGTTACCGCTGGACTGGACATCGTCGAGCAGGTTGGATGCCCCGGCCAGCGCGATGGACAGTGACACGATAGTACCGAACACGCCGGTCAGGATCAGGATGTTACTGACGTATCTCGCAAAGCTGACCCGCGTACTCTCGCTGGCCAGCAGGGTGGCCGCCAGCGCGCTGTGATTGATCTTTGCGTACTGCCCGCTCAGCGCAGACAGGGTAGCGTAGCGGCGCGCGATAATGGATTTTGCGTTGACACCCTTGAGCGGATTTTCCTCGCCCGACTGCAGCCTGGTCACCAGTCGATCCAGCGCGCTTTCCTCACGCATGTAACGCACCAGGCAACTAATGACCTTGATCAGGCCCAGCAGAAATACCACCAGGATACCGCCATTGATGACGCTGCCGGCCGCTGTCAACTGGTGTGTGAAATACAGCTCATTGATGAATTTCAGGTTGGCGGCCAGGGCAACCAGCACTACCAGGCCGAGTATCACGAGCCGCAGCAACATGCGGCCGCTGAAATTGGATTTGGAGTCAGTCATTACAGGTATCCCATTGTCCCCGGCTAGATTCAGGCCTTGCGGTAGATTTCCGACCCGGCGTGTTTGAACTCGGCCGCCTTTTCCGACAGCCCGGTCTCGATCGCGACGCCCAGGTCACCAATCCCTTTCCGCGCTGCGTACTCGCGCACGTCCTGGCTGATCTTCATGGAGCAGAACTTCGGTCCGCACATGGAGCAGAAGTGGGCGACCTTGGCCGAGTCCTTGGGCAGGGTGGCATCATGATACTCGCGCGCCTTTTCTGGATCGAGTCCAAGGTTAAACTGGTCTTCCCAGCGAAACTCGAAGCGTGCCTTGGACAGTGCATTGTCGCGCACCTGTGCACCCGGGTGTCCCTTGGCCAGGTCAGCGGCATGGGCAGCGATCTTGTAGGTGATGATACCCTCACGCACATCGTGCTTGTCGGGCAGACCAAGATGCTCCTTCGGCGTCACGTAGCACAGCATGGCAGTGCCGTACCAGCCGATCTGCGCCGCCCCGATCGCTGACGTGATGTGGTCATAGCCGGGCGCAATATCGGTCGTCAGCGGGCCCAGCGTGTAGAACGGTGCCTCGTAGCAGTCCTGCAGTTCCTTCTCCATGTTCTCCTTGATGAGTTGCATCGGTACGTGTCCCGGCCCCTCGATCATCACCTGCACGTCATGCTGCCACGCGATCTTGGTCAGCTCGCCGAGCGTTTCCAGCTCCGCGAACTGGGCGGCGTCGTTGGCGTCGGCGATCGATCCCGGGCGCAGCCCGTCCCCGAGCGAGAACGATACATCGTAGGCCTTCATGACCTCGCAGATCTCTTCAAAGCGGGTGTACAGGAAACTTTCCTGGTGGTGCGCGAGGCACCACTTCGCCATGATGGAACCGCCGCGCGAAACGATGCCGGTCACCCGACTGGCGGTCAGCGGCACCCAGGGCAGGCGCACGCCGGCATGGATGGTGAAGTAGTCCACGCCCTGCTCGGCCTGCTCGATCAGCGTGTCGCGAAACAGTTCCCAGGTAAGGTCCTCGGCCACGCCACCGACCTTTTCCAGCGCCTGGTAGACCGGCACGGTACCGATCGGCACCGGCGAATTGCGCAGGATCCATTCGCGCGTCTCGTGAATGTTCTTGCCGGTGGACAGGTCCATCAAGGTGTCGCCGCCCCAGCGCACCGACCACACCATCTTCTCGACCTCGTCGGCAATCGAGGAAGTTACCGCCGAGTTGCCGATGTTGGTGTTGATCTTCACCATGAAATTGCGGCCGATAATCATCGGCTCCAGTTCCGGGTGATTGATGTTGGCGGGAATGATGGCGCGGCCGCGCGCGATTTCAGCGCGCACGAACTCCGCTGTCACCCGGTGCGGAATGCTGGCGCCGAAGTGTTGCCCGGGGTGCTGCTTCAGCAGGCCGCTGTCGCGCATCTGGTCCAGGCGCAGGTTTTCGCGGATGGCGACGAACTCCATCTCCGGGGTGATGATGCCCTGGCGGGCATAATGCATTTGCGTGACATTGGCACCGCTGCGCGCCCGGCGCGGGGCGCGGATGTGTGCAAAGCGCAGGTGTGCCAGTTGCGTGTCATGCTGGCGCTGGTGGCCAAAAGCGGAGCTGGGGCCGTCCAGCAGTTCGGTATCGTTGCGCGCTGTGATCCAGCTGCCGCGCACATCCGGCAGTCCGGCCAGCAGATCGATATGCGCCTGCGGGTCGGTATAGGGCCCGGAAGTATCGTACACGGTGACCGGTGGATTCTGCTCCACGCCGAAACTGGCCGCCGTATCGGACTGGTGGATTTCGCGCATCGGCACCCGGATATCCGGCCGGGAGCCCTCGACATAGATACGACGGGAATTCGGAAAGGGCCGGGTAACGTCGGCAGACAACTGGGCGGTCTTGCGGATAAAATCTTCCGGAATGGCACTCATGCGGCAGTCCTCAAGCAAGTGATCGTGGGCCGGTGAGTGCGCTAGCTTCCCTACGCCGGGATCAACCGGATCAGGTTCCAAGGGTATTTCTCAGCCCGCAACGGGCACCCCCAGCTGGACCTGTACGGTAACGAATAGGTGGCGGGTTTGCAACACAAATAATCCGGTGAAGCAACAATAACCATATGTTTTATATAGCAATCATGGCAATTACCCTGGTTAGCAGATTGCCAGCGCCATGCAAACACCGTACCCTTGTGCACCTTTTATCTCCCGACCATGAGCGAGCATGCGGATGAACCCGGCAGACATCGAACGAGCACGTTACAACATGATCGAACAACAGGTGCGGCCCTGGCAGGTGCTCGACCCGCAGGTGTTGCAAACCATGCAGGACATACCGCGTGAAGCATTTGTACCCGAGACCTGCCGTTCACTGGCCTTCGCCGACACCAACATCCCGCTCGGTCATGACCAGGCCATGATGGCACCGGTGGTCGAGGGACGGCTGCTGCAGGCACTCACCATTCATCCGCAGGAAAGCGTGCTTGAAATCGGCACCGGCAGCGGCTTTCTCACCGCCTGCCTTGCCCGGCTCGGCCAAAAGGTCACCAGCATCGATATCTTCCCCGACCTGGTCGATGCCGCTGCCGCAAGACTCGCCACACAGCAGGTCAGCAACATCGCCTTGCTGAAGGGCGATGCCTTTACCGAGCTGGATGCCGAACAGCGCTATGACGTCATCGCCGTGACCGGCTCCATACCGTTACTGACCCAGGAATTTCACCGCAACCTCAAAACCGGTGGTCGCCTGTTTGTCATCACCGGCAAACTGCCGATCATGGAAGCACAGCTGATCACCCGCATCAGTGATAACCACTGGTCCTGCGAAAGCCTGTTTGAAACCTGTATTCCGCCGCTCCTGAATGCGCCGGAACACAGGGAATTCATCCTCTAGCTGTAAGGCGATAACGGAAAATGCGCGAAATCACACCGGACGAGTGCAAGTCCTATCTCGCGGCTGCAGCGGAACAGCCGCTACTGCTGGATGTGCGGGAACCCTGGGAGTACCAGATTGTCCACCTGGAAGAATCCCGCCTGGTGCCCATGCGCCAGATACCGGCAGAGCTGGACTCGCTTGATGAGCAACAGGAAATCATCGTAATCTGCCATCATGGGATTCGCAGCCGCCAGGTCGCACTGTTCCTGGAAAGCCACGGCTTCCGCAATGTCGTCAACCTGCGTGGCGGCATCGATGCCTGGGCCCGGCATACCGATACCAGCCTGCCGACCTACTAGTCAGGTTGACGACAGCGCTGCACACCATCCGCCACAGGATGTAACGGGATCGAAGCAATGACATTCAGCAAACCGGCGCAAGCCCTGTTTTGCATTACCTGCGGCCTGTTCGCCAGCCTTTCCGTACAGGCGGAAGACCTGCTTGATATCTACCGGCTGGCGCTCGACTCCGACCCCACGTACCAGGCCGCACGAGCCAGCCACCAGGCCGCAGTGGAAGTCCTGCCACAAAGCCGTGCCGGCCTGTTGCCCAGCCTGAACGCATCCGGTATTGCCTCGCGCGACCGCTTTGATCCGCGCAACGACGACAGTACCAGCTATGCAACCAACCAGACCTACAGCCTGACGCTGCGCCAGCCATTGTACCGGCGTGATCGTTTCATCCAGCTGCAACAGGCGGACAGCCGCATTGCCCAGGCCGACGCGCAGCTCACCGCGGCGCAGCAGGAGCTGGTCCTGCGGGTTGCCACGCGCTATTTCCTGGTGCTGGGCTTGCAAGACAACCTTGAGTTCGTGCGCTCCGACAAGACTGCACTGACCAGCACCCTGGAGCAGGCGCAGCAGCGCTTCGAGGTTGGACTGGCCGCGATCACCGACCAGCTCAAGGCACAGGCGGCCTATGACATCGCCGTCAGCGACGAGATCACCGCGGAACAACAGCTGGCCGATGCCAACGAAGCGCTGCGCGAAGTGACCGGGACGGTTCCGCAGTCATTGCAGGTCCTGCAACCGGATATTCCGCTGCTGGTGCCGGAGCCGGCCGAACTGGAGCCGTGGGTCAGTGCGGCAGTGCAACAGAATCCGCTGATGCTGGCGGCACAGGCCGCAGCGGAAAGCGCCCGGCAGGAAATCCAGGTACAGCGCTCGGGGCATTACCCGAGCGTGGATGTCACCGCTGACTACAGTTACCGCGACAGCCAGTTTGGCGGCACCATCCCGTTGCAGCGCAATGACAGCGCCATCGGTCTTGAACTTAACCTGCCGCTTTACCAGGGCGGGCTGGTCAACTCACGTACCCGGCAACAGGCCCAGCTCTATAGCGAGGCACTCGAACAGCTGGAGCAGCAGCATCGGGCCACCGAGCGCGAAACGCGTAACAATTACCGCGGCATTGTCAGCGGCATCAGCCGGGTAAACGCACTGACCCGCGCGATCGAGTCGAATGCCAAGGCACTGGAAGCGGCCAAGTCCGGTTTCGACGTCGGCACCCGTGACATCATTGATGTGCTGGATGCACAACGCGAATTGCTGCGTGCGCGACGCGACCATGCGCGCTCACGCTACGATTACCTGCTCGACACCCTGCGCCTGAAACAGGCCGCCGGCATTCTCGAGGAAACCGATCTTGCACAGATCAATGCCTGGCTGGTATCCGGCGACAAACCCTAGGCAGCCCGGGGTACCGGCAGGCGCACAATACACGGCCGCCATTCAGTAACGACCCTGCAGGAGATCCACCATGAACAACACTGGAATGCCGGAACCACTGCCCGGCTTCGACGATCCGATTGGCCTGCTGCGCGCCTGCCACGACAAGATGCTGGCGCACTGCGCCTTACTCGAGCAGTTGCTCGACACCCCGGACGCCAGCACAGCACAGCAGGTTGTGCGCTACTTCTCCACCAGTGCAACCCTGCACCATCGTGACGAAGAGGAAGACCTGTTCCCGCTGATCAACCGGCAGTCGATGAAGATTGCCGAACTGGTACACCAGTTGCGCAAGCAGCATGAACAGCTGGACCAGCTCTGGACTGCCATGGCACCGGTGCTGCGGTCCCTGCCGAAAGACGGCTTCGATGCGCAATTCCGCGCCCGCGCCAGCGAATTCTGCACGTTGTCCCGGGAGCACATCCAGCGTGAAAACCGCGAGTTTCTGCCGCTGGCTGCGAGCAGCCTGAGCCGCCAGCAGCTTGGCGTCATCGGAGAGAAGATGGCAGCACGGCGCGGGGTGCGGTACTCGGCCCTGTAGGAGCGCAGGCAGGCGCAAATTTCCACGGTTGGACATTCGCGGACGGCGTCCGCTCCTACAGGAGACAGGGATTTATGTAGGAGCGCTTATCAAGCGCGATAGATTCTTACGACGGAGCCATTCGCGGTCGATGACCGCTCCTACAGGTGCCGGGTATCATTGTAGGAGCGCTTATCAAGCGCGATAGATTCTTACGACGGAGCCATTCGCG